>NZ_JAVTWC010000005.1:36367-118981 GCF_032229445.1 Tahibacter sp. | reverse complement strand
TGGTGGCCGACCACGACGGGTACACCGCGCTGTGCCGGCTCATCACCGTGGGGCGTCGCGCCGCCGACAAAGGCTCGTACCGGCTGACGCGCGCGGACCTGTCGGACCTGTGCGAGGCGTCCAAAGGCCTCCTGGCGCTGTGGGTGCCCAACAAGGTGCCCGACGAGGAACACGGGCGGTGGTTGAGCGCCGTATTCCCCGACCGTTGCTGGCTCGCCGTCGAACTCCACCGCAGCACCGACGACGACGGCCGCTGCAGCCGATTGCGCGCGCTGGCCGAGAAACTGGGGGTGCGCGCCGTGGCCGCCGGCGACGTCCACTACCACGTCCGCCAGCGCCGCGCGCTCCACGACGTCATGACCGCCATCCGCCACCGCACCACCGTGGCCAAAGCCGGCGCGTACCGCTTTCCGAACGGCGAGCGGCACCTGCGGAGCCGCCGCGCGCTGGCCGCGATCTACCCTGCAGATCTGTTGGCCGAAACGGTGTGCATCGCCGAGCGCTGTACGTTCAACCTCACGCAGTTGCGCTACACCTACCCCAGGGAACTGGTGCCCGACGGGCACACACCGACGTCGTGGCTGCGGCAGCTCACCGAAGAAGGCGTGCGGTGGCGGTGGCCGGAGGGCGCATCGGAGAAAGCACGCGCGCTCATCGAGAAGGAACTGGCGCTCATCGCGGACCTGAAGTACGAATCGTATTTCTTGACGGTCCACGACATCGTCCGCTTCGCCCGCGGCAAAGGCATCCTGTGCCAAGGGCGCGGATCAGCGGCCAACAGCGCGGTGTGCTTCGCGCTGGGCATCACCGAGATTGCACCCGATCTCATCGGCATGCTGTTCGAGCGGTTCATTTCCAAGGAGCGCAACGAACCGCCGGACATCGACATCGATTTCGAGCACGAACGGCGCGAAGAGGTGTTGCAGTACGTGTTCCAGCGGTACGGGAGGGACCGTGCGGCGTTGACGTGCATCGCGACGAGCTATCGGGGGCGCAGCGCGGTGCGCGACGTGGCCAAGGCGTTGGGCCTTGCGCCCGACCAGGTCAACGCGTTGGCCAGCACCTTGGATGCGTGGAGCACCGAAGCACCGGTCGAAGGCTTCTTGGTCGAGGCGGGTTTCGACCCGAGTGCGCCCATCGTCCGCCGCGTGGTCGCCATGACGACCGAGCTGATGATGTTCCCGCGCCATTTGTCGCAGCACCCCGGCGGGTTCGTCATCTCGGAATACCCCCTCAGCACGCTCGTGCCGGTGGAGAACGCGGCGATGGACGACCGCACGGTCATCCAGTGGGACAAGGACGATTTGGACACGCTGGGCCTGCTCAAGGTCGATTGCTTGGCGCTGGGCATGCTCACCGCGGTGCGCAAAACCTTGGAGATGTTGAAGCGCACCGGTCGGCACGATCTCACCCTCGCCACCATCCCCGCGGAAGACCCAGCGACGTACCAGATGATTGGCCGCGCCGACACGCTGGGTGTTTTTCAAATCGAATCGCGCGCGCAGATGTCGATGCTGCCGCGGCTCAAACCGAAGTGCTTCTACGACCTGGTCATCGAGGTCGCCATCGTGCGGCCGGGCCCCATCCAAGGCGACATGGTTCACCCGTACCTGCGCCGCCGGCAGGGCCTCGAACCGGTCGATTACCCGCCGGCCTTGAAGAGCATTTTTGAGCGCACCTTAGGCGTGCCGCTGTTTCAAGAACAGGTGATGCAGATCGCCATCGACGCGGCCGGCTACTCGCCCGGCGACGCCGATCAGTTGCGGCGCTCGATGGCAGCGTGGAAACGGCGGGGTGGGCTCGAACCGCATCGAGAACGGCTGACCCAGGGGATGCTGGCCCGCGGGTATTCGGCCGAGTTCGCGGAGAAGCTGTTCCACCAGATTCAAGGGTTCGGTAGCTACGGGTTTCCCGAGAGCCATGCGGCCAGTTTTGCGCTCATCACCTATGCGTCGTGCTGGCTGAAATGCCACGAACCGGCGGCCTTTGCGGCGAGCCTCATCAACAGCCAGCCGCTTGGGTTTTACACGCCGGACCAAATCCTCCAGGACGCGCGCCGCCACGGCATCGAAGTGCTGCCGGTGGACGTGCGGTACAGCGACTGGGACTGCACGCTCGAAGCCGATCCGCGCGGGCGGGCCAACGGGCACACCGGCGCGGGCGGCTGGCCAGCCATCCGGCTCGGGCTGCGCCTCATCGGCGGGTTCGTCGAGACCGTGGCCGCGGCCATCGTGGCCGCGCGGGGCAGGACGGCGTTTTCGGACGTGGAAGACCTGTGCCGCCGCGTGGACCTCGACCACCGCCACCGCGACCTGCTCGCCGACGCCGGTGCGCTGCGGGGTCTAGCCGGGCACCGGCATCGAGCGCGGTGGGCGGTCCAAGGCGTCGAGGCCCAGCGCCCCTGTTCGAAGACGTCGCACCGACCACGGAGGTCCGGGTGGTGCTCCCACCGCCCACCGTGGGCGAGGACATGCGGACGGACTACGCGACCCTGGGTACCACACTCGGACCGCATCCCCTGAAGTTGCTGCGCGGGGCGCTCCTGGCACGACGCTGCAGCAGTTCCGGCGACCTGGCGCGGGCGTCGCACGGGACCGCCGTGCGCTTCGCCGGTCTGGTTCGCCTGCGGCAGCGGCCGGAGACCGCAAGCGGCGTGGTTTTTATGACCCTGGAGGACGAGGGTGGAATGATCAACGCGATCGTATGGCGCGACATCGCGGACCGGCAGCGGCGGGTCATGATGGAGAGCCAGCTGATGTGCATCTACGGCAAGGTGGAGCGCAAGGACGGGGTCCAGCATCTCATCGCGCAGCGCTTGGAGAACTGGAACGCACTGCTGGACGGGATGCGGGCGCCGTCTAGGAACTTTCGCTGAATGCGGACGCCGCCAATGTAAAGATTGCGTAAGTGCCTGCCACAAATACGAAAAGGCTCTTGACGAACCCGGAAGAAGGGGTATAAGGTGGGTAAGCAGGATAAGAAGGATGTAAGCACATGGGTGATACCCAGCTGACCGTTCTACATGCAAAGCCCGGAGCTGTGTCAGCCAGCCTCTTTATCGACACCACCACAGTCAATCAAGCCGCGGCGTCGAGTAAGGAGGAGGGAGAGGGATTTGCGCTCTACATGCCTGGGACGTCATCGCCACTACTCATGATCGATAGGGTTGTGAAGGCATTGAACAGCCTTGTCGCAGGCAAATATAGGCATCGTTATCTGCGTTTGCAAAATAGGTCGCTGTTGAAGTTTTCCCCAAAGGCACTCCAGCTTTCGCCGATAAACATTACGTTGGATAGCTTGGATTCTCCGCGCCGAGTCGCTGAGGTATTTCGGTCGCTGGTCTCTAAGCAAAGCGAATGCATTGTCCAGACGTGGGGCGAAGTTGACGAGCTAGAAAGGCTGATGGCGCAGCTCCGCGGATCAAACGAAAGTGCAGGCAGAGCGCAGGAGCGAGGGGCGGACACCGACCTCGGGTTGCTTACTGCGGCGGACAGAACCCGCGCGAAAGTCGATGAGTTCCTCAGTCGCAAGTGGCCGACCTCGGCGGACATCGGACAGCGTCTAAGCAATTCAACCACGAATCCGGGCCAATATGCCGCTGACGCGCGTGCGCGCCGACAACTGCTCGGCGCCTGGGATTCCAAGCGCCGGACTTTCGTCCATCCCGATTTCCAGTTCGACGAGTTTGGGCGTATTGATCCTCGTGTCGAAAAGCTGATAAATGCGTTCGAAACCCATCCAGACCTGTCGCAGGACAGAGATAAAGGAGGGTGGCGCCGAGTTTTTTGGCTTTATTCCACTAGGCCAGAACTTGGCGAAGAGCAGAAAATGAGTAAAGATGGAGACCGTGACGGAATCGACACAACGCTTTCGAGCACAGGAGTCAGTCCTGTGGAAAAGTTCTTAGTCGATGCTGAGGCCGTCATCCGTCTTGTCCAGCGCGATGTGGAACGTCTGAAAGATGACTGGTAGCCGACTTTGCCCATCATGTATCCCAACACCTTGGCCTCTGAATAACGACAGTGAATACTGGCGTGTGCATTCGTCAGAGTTTCCGCCGGGAGCCACTGATGCGGTTAAGTCGACTACGGGAAACCCAAAAGCGACAGGTCGTTTTTCTTTGAGCTGCCTTAATACTTCTGGCTCGCCACCAGCTGCGAAGATGTTCTATGTAGCACAAAGTGCAGGCTGCGCACTTTTCGAGACAGTGTTAAATACTGCTTCGTTTGATGGCCAGCGGAATGTTTACGTCACACCTTCCGCGCTCAAAAACCGCCTCATTTCTCGCCTGAAGTTGGCAGAGCCATACTCTGCTATTCAACTGGAAGAGCCCGCGAGGCGAATGTTTGCTCCCATCAACAGTCCCGCAGACCTTGAATGGGCAAGGCTCTTGCGTACCGACGACTATGTGGAAACGCACAAGGCCGCGTCGGAACTACATTCGGCCTTGCTGGCTGACGCAAAGCCTCTGCCTGGCCTGTCATATCCCTCGCGTCGAGTAAGCTCAGAAATCGCATACGTGCTTTATGAGCCACCACTTGAGCAGCATTTGTGGAATCACGAGCAAACGTGGGACCTGTCTGCGCGTTCGACTGTGGCGGACATTGATGAGTTTTTGCAGCCGTTGGGTTTCAAAATGTTGGCCGATCCAACTGGGGGGGCATACGATCCTCCACTCGGTGCTATTTAGACCGAATGGCCAGGGCTCATGCCGCCAGTCGGTGCTCGTAGTACGGTCGAGCCCGGTCGTCGAGGATGGCGTATTGCGCCGCCAAGTCCTTCGGGTCCGGGTTGAGCCAGGCGTCGAGGTGGTGCTCCTGAATCGGGATGATGCACCGGTCGTGGCCGGCGGAAGCCACCTCAGGCGGGGGCTCGTCCGTGATGGCGGCGAAGCTGTAGAGGTCTTCGTCGCCCTCGACCCAATGCGACCACAGGCATGCGACCAGCATCACCTGCTGCGGCTCGGGCCGAAACTCCAGGATCACGTTCTGCTCTTCCTCGCCCGGCGCGAGCTCACGGCCTTCCACGGCGTGTTTTGCGACGTTCTCGAAGAACGCGTTGACTAGAATGACCCCATGGCGGTAACCAAAGAGATCCCGCCAGAATCCTTCCAAATTGTCGCGGCGGGCGTTGTAGGTGCCGGGGAACTTGCGGTCGAAGAAAGCCGGCTTGCCGACGGGTCTGCACTGGTAGCGCATGGGCTTGATGGTGCGCCGGCCGTTCTCGAAGACAACGACGGGCGCGTACCAACCGGGAAAGATGCGGCCGTCTTTGGTCTTGGGCTCCGTGCGCTTGATGTCCGACAGCCGACCCAGGGCCTGCTCGACCTTGTTGGTCGCGATTCGCTTGCTTTCTGAGGCGGCCTTCGTGGGCTTGGTGGCCAGCTTACGCTCGGCGTCGGCCAGCCGCTTGCGCTGCGCGAACACCTCGGTTTCGAGTTTGGCCACTTGCAGCTGGTTGTACTCGGTGATGAGCGCGGGGATCTCCGGCGCTTGGGGGGCCGCGCCGCTGAGGAACCACCGGTCAAGCGCTTTCGGGACGCGGATGGGGAGCTCGCGTTGGCGGTCCCAGTACAGACGGACGAAGTCCTTGATGTTCATGGCCTCGTCCAGTCCCACGACCCGAACGTAGCGGTTGTAGTCGGCCTCGACTTGGGCGCTGTAGCACATCGCAGGGCTCCGATGGCAAAGACGGCAAGCTACACCACGGGGCATATCGGAAGGTGAAACGGTGGTGTTGCAGCCACGCGCCCGGCCTGTGCGGTCAGGAAGCGCTCCGGGTCTGCAACGGGACTGCCGGCCTTCGACTGAGTTCCGATCTAAGATGGAGCTGGTGCGATTACCGGATCGCGCTGACGCGGCATGAATTGCATGGCCTGGGTTGCGACCGCTGCGGGTGGTTGCTCGGAGGGGAGCGACCCGGCATTCAGCTCGGAGCCCGTATCGAAAGTGCTTGGGTTGCGGGCGCAGCACGCCCGCGCGTGAGTACGTGGTCTAGCCGGTCAACGCTCAGCCTGGGTCGCCACCGGCATCTTGCTTGTCCAAGGCTTGTGGCATCGGAATGGCGTTGGCCGTCTCGACCGGCGCCCTCACGATGGTCGGCCGCGAACGGTCATCAAGACTGTCCGCTTGAAACGGCGCACGCCGCGAGTAGTACCTCCCGGTGTCGAGGTCGTGGATGAGCGTGAAGCGGTCCCGCACGCGCTCAAAATGGCCACGTTCCACCCCGTCAGCGTCGCCCGCCGCCGTCGGTTTCTCGCGCGCCTCCAGATACGCACCCAGCACCCCGAGCATGAAGTCAGGCAGTGCGACGGCGGGGCAACTCTTGTCGACGAACTTTAAACACGGTTCAACAGCCGGCCTTCGCTTGCCGGCGAACGTACTGAGGGAATAGTAAGCCGAGACAACTTTTCTCATCTCGTCCTGCGAGACAAACGGAGCCGACTCCACACGCAACGTCAGCTCGCCGCCATCCGTGCGCAAGAACAGGCTTTCGACACCCCAACAGAAGACGCGGTAGTAGGCACGCGTCTTGGTTTCACCGTCGTGCTCGCCGATTTCAGTAAGCCCAACCAGCACGCGCATGGGAAGGCGGGGCAGTCGAGCGACGAACGCTGCCTTGAGCTGGGGATGAGCCTCTGAATGATGAAGGCCCCGCTTGGCGATGACTGCGCGGCGACCCGCGGTGAATGGGTCCGCCAGATAGCCGTCCCGAACTTCGGCGACAGCGTCGTTGACGACGTCCTCGTTCTCGTAGAGAGCGAACGCCAACGCAAGGTACCGACGTCCTTTTGAAACGAAGATGCTCTCGTCGACCGCGACGAAATACGGGCGCCGCGGCTTGTTGTGGTCCGTTGGCACGGTGGGCCACACGTCGTCCCGCACCTGGAGACGTTGCCAGGCTTCTCGGAAATCGAAGGCCGTGTCGCGCTCGATGTAGGAGACGTACCGCACGAGGCCGTCGAGGCGGTTGACGCCGCCATCGAGTTTTTGGCTTGTGCGCAATAGATGATTGAGCACGCCGTACTTCACGCAGTAGTGGAGCTCCTGGCGCAGCCGCGCTTTCATTTTCTTCGGAACGTGCGGCCGGCGAGGGTCCTGGATGCTGAGGCCAGTGACGAAATGCGCTTGGCCGCGTTTGGTCAACCGTTGCTTTTTGACTGCGAGCGCAAAGCCCTCGGCTTCGAGCGCTCGGCCAATGAGGGTGATGGGCGGGACGGCGTCGCCCGAGAACGAGATGTCATCCGCGTACCGCGTGTACGTTGCACCGGATGCCTTCGCGAGAGTCAACAGACGCGCGTCGAGTTCACGGCACACGAGGTTCGCCATCATCGGGCTCGCGCTGAGGCCGGGGACCAACGCGCCGTTGAAGCACAGCACGCGAGCAAGGACATCAGCGCACTCGGTCGACAAGCCAATCGACCTCAGAGCCGCCTCGGCCCGCACTCTTGAAACGGATGGGAAAAAATCAGCAATGTCGGCGCGTTGAAGCAGCCGATTTCCCTTATGGCGGTCGGCGTTCTCCAGTGTCGAACGCCGTCGAACAAACCCATAGCAACATGCGGGTGGAAACGCAGGGTCGCGGTGCGAGGCGTAGTCGGCCAGACGTCGATGGATGGTCTTATGGGCCTGCTTCAGTTCGTCGCTATTAGGCTCGAAAACCTCGCGTTTTTCACTGTTCCTTCGTTCACTCTTTTTCGGGATGCTGTGCTTGCGGTAGAACCTGGCCGCATCGGGTTCGGCGAGTTGCCGCAGCACGCCTTCGTCAACACCGAGGGCGACCGCGAGGTGCGCCACAGTCTGACACGCACTTAGGTCGACGAGGAAAGTCTTGGGCATAAAAAGGGCGGCCGGGACCAGGACAAAGCGACCAGTACCTTGCGGGCGGGTGCGACTCGCACCCCAAACCATGGCGGCGGCCGCCCTCGTTCGATACTACAACCAACACCGGGTCCCCGCTTATGTCAGCGGATCATTGTCAGGGCGGTGGAGCGCGGTAGATGAGGGAGCGTTGGACGACGCCCTGAAAGCCAGCCTTGCCTAACTCCTGCCGCACGGCTTCCGCGCGTGCCACCTCGTTTTCAAGCACCGGTCCAATCATCACCCGCTCGATGAATGCGTTGGGGTCAAGAGGCATGCGCCGGAATGTCCCTTCGAGCGAACGGTCTATCCAGATGACCCTCACCTCCTTTTCGAACTTGAAGGCCAACCGTTTGAACGTCAGCGCGTGGGCCGCCTCGCGGGCAATCTCGGCTGGGTCGGAGGTCAACGAGTTCCGGTACCGAAGAAGTTCCTCGGTCATGGCGTACCCCACCGGAGCGAAGAACACCTTGGCATCGAACGCAGGAAGCGACTGGCACACCGCATCGATGAGCTTTTTCAAAGTGGTCTGGATTCGAACCGGCGGCGGCCCCCTCCCGAGCGGCATTCCTTCCGAGTCTCGATGGTCGCATCGGTTTTCGTAGAGGCGCCAGAACCGTTCGTCGCGGCTGCGCCACGTCCAACACGACGCAAACGCCCGAGCATCGTGAAGCGGCGAGCCTTCGGCAAACAGAATGGTATGCCACCACTGCTCGAACGGGTCCGGCCACGAGGCAACGCTCGAAAAATGAAACTGTCCTGTGCGCAAAAACTCAAGCAAATACGCCGCAGGCATGTAGCGGTAGATGGGCCGCTCAAGGTCCAACGTCTCGTCGTAAAGGACGTGCCGACGATGAGGCTTGTCGTCGACGTGGACGCTTTCCCAGCGAGACCCCCTGGCGGGAGGGATGAGCAGCGTTGCCATACGCATGGGTGATGTGAGTAGTTGCGCATTATGAGTGGAAGAACTGGGAACGCTAAGTCTTACTGGTGCCCGCGTCCGCTCTACGCCGACGCGGTGGGCGGTGGGGCTGCTCCTTCAGTCGCTCCTCAAGCCGTCGGGCAAAGTTCGGAAAGTCCAGACGGGCAACCGACCGTCCACGAGTGTTTCAGTGGACAAAGAAACGGGCCCGACGATGCAGTATGTATGGGCACCAAGACATCGGCGCATCGGGCTGCACTCCCGCCGTCCATGCCGGCCCACGAAACTCCTGCCGCAAGAAGGCGGGACCTCGCACGCGGCCGCATGCAGGTCCCTGGCTCCGTCGGTCAGGTGGGGCTTCATTCGTCCAGCAGCGTATGCGGGCTTCCCTATGCCCACCGCGTGCCCACGGCCTTGGAGCGGTCACAGTGTGTCCGGTTGCCGGCGGGGCAGCATCAGCCGTTTTCCTGCAGCGGTGTCGGAAAATTCCGACTCGGGTGGCGCGGTCGAGGCGCCATCCCGGGAGGCAACCTGCGGCGAGTCGTCTCGTGTTCAACCAGCGTAGCGGGGACGACAGCTGATCGAGGCGAACAGTTTCCAGCCGCGTCCACCGCCGCTGCTGCGAAGGGTCATAGACGTTCCCACGACGCCCAACACGCCGGACGGTGAGCACTGTGGCACCGCTGAGACCCGGCGCAACGCGGGCGTGCTCCACGGTGTTTCGCCCCTTCGGGTGCGCCGGGTCTTGGGTCAGCGGAGCGCGGCGGGCTCGCCGGCGCATCAGGCGCCGAGGGAGCAACGCCATGATCCTGATCCGCACCAACGACGGCTACCGCCTCAAGGGCTCGCGCCGCGTCCTCACGGAAGCCGACGTCCTCGCGGCCGCCGACGACATCCTCCAGCGACGGCTGGAACGCCAGGGCCACGTCAGGACACCGCGGGACGCTGCCGAACTGCTGCGGGTCCGGCTCGGCGCGCTCAAACACGAAGAGTTCCACGTCCTCTGGCTCGACCAGCGCCACCGGATCCTCGGCATCGAACGCCTCTTTACCGGCACCGTGGACGGCACGGCGGTCCACCCCCGCGAAGTCGTACGGCGCGCGCTCGACGTCAACGCCGCCGCCGTCGTCCTGGCGCACAACCATCCATCGGGCGTCTGCGAGCCGAGCGCGTCGGACCACCTCATCACCGACGAGCTCCAGCGAGCGTTGGGACTGATCGGCGTGCGGGTGATCGACCACCTGGTGGTCGGCGCCGGCGGCGTGGTGTCGCTGGCGGAGCGGGGCGCGCTGTAGCGCCCTGGTTCCCTGGGCTCGGCGGCGCGTACGCCCGCACGGGCGCCCGCGGCGCAAGCCGTCCTTACGGACACGTCGCTACGTGCCCGTCCGATCGTGCGGCCGCATCAAGTCGATGAAGTGTGGGGAGCAGGACCAACGTCCGTCCCGCGCCACCGCCCAGCCCACCAACCGCAAGTTGGCCAGATCGCGGGTCGTGTTGCTGGGGAGCGTGCCCAGCGACTGCGCGATTTCTCCCGGAAGCGCGCCTTCTGGGCGCTGCGCCAGGAACGCCAGCGTGAGCAGAACCCGCTGCTGGGCCGCGTTCCTGTAGTTCGTATCGTCCATGGCGGTTCGCCCGTTCCGAGTCTTTCGTAGCTGCCGTTACAGCGACGGATCTCCCGGCGCGAGTGCGAGGATCGCCGCGCCAGGGCCACCCTACGTGGACCGCTAGCCGTCGCGACGGGCAAGGAAGCCGATGAGTTTTAGATGGATCGACTGTCGGGAAGACGGCGTGCGGTCGAGGGTGCGTGACCGAACCCTACGGAACGATTTCCTTTTGCTGCAAACGGGAGAATGCCGATGATTCGTCGTATCGTTTTCGCTGCTGCGATCCTGATCCTTTCCGGATCGACCGCGTGGGCCGGCCCGAAGTGCGAGAAATGCGGGGCCGAGGTCCAGGTCAAGTATCAGCAGTGCATGAAGGACAAGAAGGATCAGGTCCAGTGCAATAAAGACACGAAGTCCGACGCCGAGCAGTGCGCGCAGATCTGCAAGTCGGAATCCACCCGGGGTTCCTAGCCGATCGGCCTGGCGGACGCAGGGGCAGCGATGCGGCTTGCATCCTGCCCTTTCCTTATGGCGGAAATGATGCACCGATCGATGCCAAGAGGGCGGTTCGGAGCATTGAATGCGGCCGGTCAGGTTTTTACTTTTTCGGCGTATGCCGGCCCGCAGGGCTCGGGGTGGTTGACTCGGTGGTCCGTGTTCGCTCCGCAAGCCAGCGCAACTGCTCGCCGAACCGAAGGCCCACCATCGGCACCGAGATCGAACAGCCCGCGTCCCGCAGCGGTGCCAGAAGGCACTCCCGATAGGCGGTTCCCGCCAGCACCACGAGATGGATGGGTGAACTCAGCATCGGTCGAAGGGTGTTCAGCACCTCTACGGCCCATGCTGCCCGTTCGGTGACAGACATCCGAGTCAGAGTCCGCTCGTAGGGCGCCACCTGCTGATCCGGGTGGAGCAACTCGTGCTCGGCGGACAGGATAAACCACCGGTCGGCCACGCGCTCGGCGTACGCGGCGCTCGCGCGGAAAAGTGGTGAGGTATACAAACGGCGGGCGGGCGCTACGGCTGGGCCCTTCGACTTCACGCAAGCGACCAGGGCGACGACCGGCACGGAATCCATGAGTCCTGCATTTGCGGGAGCGGCTTTTTCACGCCGAAGCCGCTGAGGAACAAGCGTTCGCGCTGCTGTGGAGGTGCGGCGCCCTTCGCGCAAGTGCGCCCTCATAACAGGCTGTCGGTGTGACTCCGGATTCGGTTCTCCATGGCGGAAAAAGCGCTCCGACGTTTGGCGCCCGACCTGCTCATCCCCGGCAAGCTTTGAGGAAGCGCTGTGGCTCGTTGTCGGGGGGGGGCGTCCAATACCCCGTTGGGGTGGCCCCCGATGTCGTTCGCAGAGCGTGAACAAGTCTCCTCGGGCCTCCTTGGCCACCAATGCGCACAATCTAATCTTTCCCGCGTTTAGCGTTGTACGCGTCGATTTTTCGATCCACAACCTCGTCGAGGCCGCCGACAGCTTCAGAAGCGATCCTCAGTCGCGTTCTCATTGAGAGGGTCGTGAGGTCAAGATGGCCGATCACCGGGCTGCCGCCGTCGCAGAGATCGCGAAGGCGGAAGATCGGTGCGGTGTAGGGCAAGATGACGATTTCCGGTTCGGCCAAGCTGAACTTGGTCGGATGGTCGAGATTGGTTCCTTCAAACTCGGGGTCGCTGCTCTGGACGTGCAGCTCATGCTTTTTACCGAGCCGTCTCCGCCCGTTTTCTCCGTAAATGCTGGTGCCGCCGGAAACAACGACAAAGTAGTGCCCGCCCTTCTTCTCGTTCTCCACTATGAGAGTTTGAAGTATCAAGACAGGATGCAGTTTCTTCTTCAATCCCGGGTAGGGAAACTCGCACCACGCAACATCACCTTTTTGCAACGGCCTGCCGGGTTCCAACGCCGGTGTCCCCTCCACATCAGAGGCCGAGACTTTTCATCAGCGGCGCTCCCGCCAGCTTGAGCTTCTCCGGGTGAGCTCGTCGCACCTCAGCCTCAACCAGCAGAATCTGCTGGGGGGTCAACCAGGTGTCGGCAACCGGCATGACCGAGCGCAGCGCTTTTTTTGGCGCCGCGACCGATACAGCCGATCGATGGGGAACCATCGTCCGAAGTGCTGTCGTTGACTTCTTTCCGGGCTTCCTGAGCATGGGGGTAGCGTGCCTGAACCGAATCAATTTCAGCTTACGACCGTCCGACGATGCTCGCAAGCTCATGCGAAAGGCTCGTTCAGACCGCTTCGGACCTGCCTGGCCCACGCTTTTCCGCGGCGGTGCGGTTCGAAGCGTCCTCGTGCTTTGGGCGCGTGATCTTCTGCCGAGAAACTCAGAACGACGCAGAAACAGCAAGCATTCCGTTGCCGTTCCTGACCGGCCCAGCACGAGCGCGTGCTCCATTGCTGTCGGCGTGATTCCGAGACGTGGCGGCCGGCAAATGTGAAGTTCCGCAGAAACTTCGTTGTATGCGTGGAAGGCACAAGGTGTCCGATCACGCGGTGAACGGCGTGCGCGACGGCTCGACGCGGCGGCAACGAACGAGCGTGCGCCCAACGTGCCGAGGCACCCTCGTGGGTACCGGCGTGGGTACCGGCGTGGGTACCGGCGTTGGTTGTGCCGATCACCGACAAGCGCTTTGGAGGGGATGCGATGGACGTGCTGTGGGACGAACTGGTTGCCGGCTTTCCCGACGGGCGCCAACTCGCCCACGTCATCATCCGTTTGGTGGCTGCGGCCATGCTGGGCGCCATCGTTGGCTGGGAACGCAAGAGCGTGGGCAAATCCGCGGGCCTTAGAACCCACATGCTCGTCTCTCTGGGCTCGGCGTTGTTCGTGGTCGCCTGCGAAGGAAGCGGCATGTCGTCGGACGGCATCTCCCGCGTTGTCCAAGGCTTGACGACCGGCATCGGGTTCATCGGCGGCGGTGCCATCCTCAAACTCGCGTCCGAACGGGAAATCCACGGACTGACGACAGCGGCCGGAATCTGGATGACCGCGGCCATCGGTGTGACCGTCGGTCTGGGTGCCCTGGGGCTCGCGTTGCTGGCAACGGTCATCACGACCTTGACGCTCGGCGCCACCCGTCTTTCGGCGGCGTACGCGGAGCGCCGAGCGAACACGCCTGGGTCGAACCTATAAAGCGCCGAGCGCGTGCCGGGCCAGGAAGGGCAGCCCAGCCACCCGGCCAACAGCAAGCGCCAAACGCGCGGTCGAAGCCGCACTCCAAGTGCAGCTCTGCCGGTGAAGTTTCCATACCGCGCTGGATCGACGGCGGGGACATTCTCGATCAGCGTGCGCTACCGCCAGTGGCTGTTTCGAAGCGCTCGCGACGAAGAACCGCCGTCCATTACTCACCTTGGTTCGAGCTATCTTTTTCTGCGTCGCCGCTGCGCTGAGCCGCCGCGAGCGCCGGTGCGTTCCACACTTCGATCCGACGCGACCGAAACGGTTGAACCAGCAGCGCGTTGCGCGCGGCGGTTTCGTCGCTGCGTTCCGGGTAGCGGACGATCACCCCGTCCGGATGCGCCGTCGCCCACGTGCTGATGCCGTACTCCTCGATCGTTTCAACCGGTCTGTTGAGGCGCGCGAGAAAATGAAACTGGGCCTCGTAGCGGCCCACGTTCGCGATGGCTTGGCCGTTGGCTTCGGCGCGCGCCAGCACGGCCGCCACCGGCCGCAGGTCGAAGTGGTGGAACAGGGCGGACGCGAACAGCGTGTGCGCCGCGGTCGTTGCCACGAGTGTGGCCGCGGCAACCCGCTGGAGTTCGCGGCTCGGACTGCCCAGAAGGACCACCAGGCTCAGCGCGGCGAAGACCACCGCGACCCACGGCGCAACCGCGTAGGCATCGGCGACCCAGTGGGGGACCTCCAGCGCGTGCGCACGCCAGATGGGCAACACCGCAAGAACCCCACCGGCACCGAGCAGGCCCAGCGCGATCGGCCACGCGCGCCAGCGGCGGCCACCGCCGGCCACGCGCGCTTGCTGCCGATGGAGGGCGGCTGCCAAGAGCATCATCGCGCCCGGGAGCAGCGGCAACAGGTAGTAGACCTGCTTGCCCGACACGAGGCAGAACACGGCGAAGGTTGGAACGACCCAAGCGATGGCGAAACGCTCGCTGTCGTTCACCGGGCCGCGCGCGCTCGCCACCGCGCGCCACACCCGGGGCCACGCGATCCACGGGAGGATCAGCACGCCGAGCATCGGCAGGTACCACAGCAGTGGGCGCGCGTGATCGAAGCTGTCGACCACGCGGCCGGCGGTCTGCATGAAGAAGAGTTCGCGACGGTAGTCGTCGCCGCCGGCGAACCCGGCGGGGATGGCCCACGCCAACAGCAGGGCCGTGCCGGCCGCCAACGCCACACCGCCCAGGCCGTACCACCGACGGCGATCGGCCCGCGCGGCTTCGCTCCACCACGGGCCCAGGAGCCATGGAAAGACGACGTGCAGGAGCATCACCGGTCCCTTGGCCAGGAGGCCCGCACCAACGGCCAGCGCAAACCAGCCCCACCGCGGCCGGCCCGTTAACGCGCACAGCGCGGCGGCCACGCACAGGGCCAGGAGCACCTCGTACATGATCTGCAGGCCAAACAGGAACGGGTAGGGCAGGGCGATCAAGAGCCAGGGTACGAGGTGCGCTGCCGACGGCTTTCCCGCGTATACCCGACGTGCCAGCCGTGCGGCCATCGCCAACCAGCCCGCACCGATCATCACTTGGAGAACGCGCGGCCAAACGTCGTTGACGCCACCGACGGCCCACCCCGCGTGGATCAACCAGAACAGCAGCGGCACTTTGTGGCTGTAAGGCTGCCCGTTGATGTGGGGCACAAGGAACTCAGCGTGGTTCCACATCTCCCACGCGACGCCCAGCGTGCGGGTCGAGTAGAGGGGAAGCGGGCCGTGCTGGAAGATGGCCCACAGCGCAGCGCTCAGCCAGAGGGCCAACCAGGCCGGAGGAAGAAAACGGTACGAAGCCGGTCGCATGGCCGTGGGCGTCGGTGAGGCGGCGCAGTGTAGGCAGCAGCTCGCTTACAACGGATTTACACGTGGGGTTCACGATCGGGCGCCGGTGCTCCCACGTCCACCACGAGCCGCGGTGCAGGCGCGGGATGGAACGGCGTCAGCGTCCTGTTCGGAGCGCCCCTTACGAGAACGCCGGACCCTTTCACAGCCCAACGGAAGCGCCGGCCGGCGACACCGCAGCGGCCCCTACCGGATGCGCTGCGGTGGTTGCTGGCGCTGGGGTGAGGAACGATGCTGCAGGCCAAACCACCATCCAGTGCCGTCCGAACGGACGCGCATACAGCGCGCCCGCACCCAGGGCATCCGCCCCGCGCGGCGTGCGGTGCACGAGGAGCCCGGTCGGGTGCGCCCGAGCCCATTCCAGCACCTCGGTTTCCGCGATTTCCGCCACCGGCTGTTGCAGGCGGGCGTAGAAGTGCAGTTCTTCCCGGTAGCGGCCCACCTGCGCGACGGGCTGCCCGGCGCGGGCCGCGCGGGCCAGCAACTCTGCAGCCGGCCGCACGTCCAGAAACGGTGCGAACAGCCACGCGAACAGCCCGTGGCAGACTGCTAGGCTCAGGAACGCGACGGTGGCGATGGTACGCATCTGGGCGCCTGTCCCGCGCGGGAGCGCGAGCAGCAGAACCCCGAAGACCGCGAAGATCATCCCGAGGCCCGCACCGTGGGACGCAAGGTCCTGAAGCCAGGCTGGAGGCGCGGGCCGCGACGCCAGCAGCGGGACCAGCCACGCCAGCGAGATCCCCGCAGCCCCCAGCAGCACGGCAATCGGCCACGGTCCCCACGCACGGCGGCGTCCGCCCCCTTGCGCGTCCTGGTGGGCCAGCGCGTGGACCAGGGCGATGCAGGCCACCGGCAGGACCGCAACGACGCTCCGAAGCTGCGCCCCGGGAGCAACCACCGCCATCACCAAGCCCGGCGCCACCACCGCCACGGCGAAGCGGTGGGCCGAGCCTGGGGTGCCCCGCGCGCTCAGAACCGCCCGCCAGAGGCGCGGCCACAGCATCCAGGGAAACAGCAGGGCGGCCAGCACCGCGGCGAACGCCGGTGACTGCAGGGTGGGACCGGTGTCCGCAACCGTCTGCGCGATCTCCGCCGTCATCAGCCGCAAACGGTAGCCGGCGCCGCCGACCGCGCCCGCGCTCCCGGCCCACGCCAGGAACAGCCCGAGCGCGCAGACGACGGACAGCCGCGCCCGCCGGTACCACCGCCGGCTGTCTTCCTGCGCCGCCGCGTTCCACCACGGTCCCAGAAGCAGCGGAACCGCCACGTAGCCCAGCATGAGGGGGCCGGTGGCCAAGAGCCCCGCGCTCAGCGCCAGCACGAACGCACACCAGGCCGGCCGGCCGCTGAGCGCGTAAAACGCGCCGACCGCGCAGACCGCCGTCAGCAGGTCCTCGGTGATCTGCAGCACCGCGAGGTGGGGCAAGGCCATGGCGACGAGCATCCAAGGCACCCATTGGGCGACGGCGCCGCTCGTTGACGCCCCCCGACGGGCCAGGGCCGCGCTGAGCGCCAACCAACACAGGCCCAGCGCGGCCTGGAGCAGCCGTGGCCAGACGTCGTTGACGCCGGCGACCGCCCAGCCGGCGTGAACCAGCCAGAACATCAGCGGCATCGCGCTGGGATCCGGCCGTCCGTTGCTCAGCGGAACCAGGAACTGGTTCTGATTCCACATTTCCCACGCGATGCCGAGGGTGCGTGTGGACGCCCAGGGCAGGGGGCTGTGTTGGAACAGCGCGATCGGAACGACGACCAACCACAGCGCCATCCAGATCGGTGGACCGGCCGTCGCGCGGCGCGTTGGGGTGTCGGCGGATGACGGATCGCGGGGCACCGACCAGTTTAAGAATCGGTGGGCTTACAACCGGTTTACAGGCCGTTTCACACGAACCGCCCACGGTTTGCGGATGCTTGCGCTGCCGCGCCGCACAGCGGGCGCGATCGGGGGAGAACGGGTCATGCCCAACGCATCGTTTGAAAGCAACCTGGACGCTTTGGCGTCGGCCGATGCCGGCACGTTGGTGGCCGTGTCGTCGTGGCTGGGCGACCAGGGCATCGCGTGCGTGAAAAAAGAAATGGCGGGCGTTCTGGGCATGCAGCGTCTGACGGACCTGAAGCCCTGCGATGCCGTCCGCAAGGGGTTGGCCACGACCGCCCACGAGCAGGCGTCGCTGCTCACCACGCACCGCTTCTACCACGCGCAAACCGCGATGTTCGCGGCCGAGGCAGAGCGCTACACCCGGGTGATTGCCGCGGCGGATTTCGGTGCGATGGAGCGCTTCGCCGACGCGAGCCGGTACGAACTGCGCGAGGGGTTGCGGGATCTCCTGAACGACGCACTGGTGTTGCTGGAGCAAGCCGCCGCCTGCGTGCTCAAGTGCCCGGGGGTCTACGGTGCGTGGCGCACGGGATTCGACATGCCGTTCGAAATCTACAAAGCGGCCGAGCAGATGACCTACGGACGGTATTCGCTGCTGACGCACATCGATCGCGCCCCGTTCGTCGGCATCGCCATCCTGCGCGTGGCGATCGAAACACGGCTGCGGGCGGCGTTCCGCGTGTACGCCTACGAAGATTCTGCCAACCAACGCATCGTGCCGATTTCCATGACCGATGTGTTGGCGGCCATCGAACTGCATTGTCCGTCGGCCGTCTTCGCGGTCGACCGCCACGACATCGCCAAGATCTACCGATGGAGCAACTTCTACCTCCATGCGGGCCGCCGCGATTTCATCTGGACGACGGGCTACGTCCTTCAATACCTGCGGCCGTTCGTTTCGGGAGTGCGCCAACCTGGCGGTGCTTGGTCGATCGACAACGGCGTGCTCGTGCCGCGTGCGGAATGGGAGGCGGTCCAGCAGCACTTCGTGGCCGAGGCGAAGCCAGGGCGTGTGTTTCCGGTTTCTCCCAGTGCGGATGCGGCCTGCACGATCGTTTAGCTCGTCGGGGATGCCGTTGCCTGTCGCCGCCTGCCGGTTCGTCTAACTGCCGCCGGGTCGCTTGGCGGCGGCCTCGGTCGACGCGTGGCGTTGCGCCAGCTCGTCCAGTCCGCCGGGCTGCGGCGCCCAGCAGCGGAACAGCACCGTCTTGCTGGTTCTGCCGACGTCCTCGCACCGCAAGGTGTCCGGCCACTGCCAGCCGCTCCTGCGGCTGTCCTTCAGCGCGACGTAGAACAGCCCGTCGCGCGGCAGGGCCGAGGCTTTCTCTGCGGTGCGGACAGCGCCCGCGCTGTAAAACTCACTCGCGTAGGAACGGGTGGTGGCATAGTAGAGCGGACCTGTCTGGTGCCGTGCGTGGTCGTTCCACAAGGCAACAACGCCGCGTTGGTTCTCGCTGCGCTCCAGCAGTCGGCCGTCCACGACGACGAGCAACAAAAGGAGCGGCAACGCCAGCGCGGTCGTCCAGTGCCAGCTGGGCAGCGTCGCCTCGTCGCGCAGCGCGTGCGCCAGCAGCAGGCTCAACGCCGGCAGAGCCGGCAGTACGTACGTCCACAGCACGTTGCCGGCCGCGGTGAAGAAGACCGGCGTCGTCAGCGCCACCAACGCGAGAAACAGCGTGTACTCCCGCCCTTCCGCCAACCGATGCCGACGGGTGAAGATCAGGGGCAGCAGGAGCGACCACGGAAGAAACGAGCCCACGAGGTAGAGCCAAACGGTTCCCCAGGGCTGCGCGTGCGCCGCGCCGTAGCGGTCGCCCGCCCAGTTGCTGACCAAAAACCGGTTCCAGTGTTCGCCGACCAAAAAGTAGTCGAGGAAACCGGGCGTACGCAGTTCCGCCACGGCATACCACGGCACTGCAATGGCCAGCACGACGCCCACGCCGCAGGCCCACGGCAAGCGAACGAACGGCGCCCAACGTCGGGTGAGCACGGTCCAGCTCAGTGCAGGCAGGCCGACGAGCAGAAGGATCAGCGGTCCCTTGGCGAGGAGGCCGAGCCCCAACCCCACAAAACCCCAGATCGCGGCGCGTCGGTCCGCGTGCGCCATCCCGCGCCAGAAGCCGTAGCCGGCGAGGAACGCGGAAAAGTTCAGCGCCGGATCGGTGAGCACCGCACCGCTGGCCACGACGCCCAGCAAGCTGCTGGAAAAGAGGATCGCGGCCACAACGCCGGCGCGTTCATCGCCTTCTTCCCGGGCCATCCGAATCATGAGGCCGCACGTGGCCAGTTGCAGCAACCACGCCGGTAGACGTACCGCGAACTCGTTGACCCCAAAGATCTGCATGCTGGCAGCTTGGGTCCAAAACGCGAGCGGCGGTTTTCCCCAGAACGGATCGCCGGTGGCGAACCACGGCGTGATCCACCCTCCGTCGGTCAGCATGCGCCGCGCCATTTCCGCGTACCGGGCTTCGGACGGATCCAGCAAAGGATACAGACCTAAGGTCGCCAGCCGAATGAGGAGCACCGTTGCCAGCACAAGCCACAACGTCCGCGCCGAGGTCCACGAAAAACTGTACGTTGGGAAATGGGAACGCCAGCCCGTGCATGCCGTTGCAACGCCGGTGGCGGTCTTCGTGGCGATGGACGGTGCGGCAACAGAGGGTGATGAACGCGGCACGATGGCGATCCCGATCTGCGCGAGGGACGCAGCCGCAGGCAGTCTCGTGGCGAGGCACTTTCGTCCGACTTACATCCGTTGCGGTGCCGGCAGATGTTGGAATCAACAGCGAAGCCCATGCATTGCTCGCTCGCTCCAGGGCTCGCCGCCCACCTGCGGCCATCGAAACGTGGGAGCCGGGGACGAGCACAGCTCCCGCGCCGCGTGCCGGTGTTGCTCAGGCTTTGAGTCGGTGCGTTGTAGGTCCAGGCCTGAGTCCTGTGCGGCACGACGGATCGCTCCAAACGAAACAACATAACGACTTCAAGCGCTTGCGCGTTCTGTGATTGTCTAACAGCGCATCCGCACGCTACATTGCTGAGATGCCCCGTTCGTCCCCTGCACTCCTCAGCCTCCTTCGCCGCCATTTGCGCGTCGCCGCGATGTTGTTTGTGTGCCTGGTGATGGTGAAGACGGGCTTTGCTTCGGCGTGCGCCACCGATCAGCTCGCTGGGTCGCTCTCTTCCGCGGTAGCTGCGGCCGTCGCTGACCCGCACGCTGGCGAAGCGCAGGCCGTGGTGTCGGCCGAGTCGAGCACAGAGAGTTGTTGGCACGATGGCGCCGGCGGTTGCCACTGCGTGTGCATGCACGTCATGCCGATCTCCCCCCCAGCCTCGGTCGTGCATGCACTGAAGGCTGTTTCGCTGCGCTTCGATCCCGTGCCTGCCGCGTTCCGTCTCGCCCCGCGCGACGACCACCTGCGGCCGCCGATCGCCTGATCTCTCCGCGCCGGGCTTTTGCCCGGCACCAACACCGGATGCCGATGACCGCACGCGGGCCAACTGCCCCGCAGCGGTAACGCACGCGCGCCGTTCCGTGCCGTGTTCTCGTTCGTCCGGTTGACACCCGCTCGCTGTGTCTGCGGATGCCTCGTGCCTTTGGCGCGCGGTGCCCGCGTCGGAGACGTTCTTTCATGAAGGCTATTTTTGCGTACATCGCCCGCGACAGCGTCGCGGCGGTCGTCGATGCGCTGCGTGTTCTCAAGTTGCGCGATGTGAGCGTTGTGGAAATCAGGGCGGCGCTCTGGCCCGTCGTGGGCGAAGAGCGCTTCCATCTTCCTCAGCTGGGCAGTGCGAGCGTCGCCGACGCCAAACTTGAAATTCTCTGCGACGACGGCGCGTTGACCTCCGTGGTCGATGCCATCCACCGCATCGTCCACGGCCGAACGCTCGGTAACGGGTGCGTCTACGTGATGCCCGTCGAAGCCCTGCGCAGCACCGGCGATCCCGCGGTGTTCGTCGCGCCGCCCTAAGGGCCATCCGGCTCGGTTGAAGCCGCGGGTACCCCGCACCGACTTTCAAGCAAGGAATTCCCATGAAAACCGACACGACACCGGCGCAAAAGACGGCCGGACACCACGCCGACGACGGCCACGCCCACGAGCACGCCCACGGCTCCAACAGCTACGCCGAGGTGCTGCTGGCAGCTCTGGCCGGCTTGCTTCTGCTGGCCGGGTGGCTCGTCGAGCGGTCCGTCGGTGAGGGCGCACGCGCCGCGTGGATGCTCTACGTCGGGGCCTACGCGGCGGGCGGGTTCTTCGCAGTCCGGGAGGCCTGGGAAAATCTGCGCGCCCGGAAACTTCAAATCGACGCGTTGATGCTGGTCGCCGCCGCCGGCGCCGCCGCGCTGGGGCAGTGGGCGGAAGGTGCGCTGCTGCTGTTCCTGTTCTCCCTCGGGCATGCCTTGGAGAGCTACGCCATGGGGCGTGCGCGGCGCGCCATCGAAGCGCTGGGTGAGTTGCGCCCGGAAACGGCGCTCGTGCGCCGCGGAACCACGTTGGTTGAGTTGGCCGTCGACGCCATCGAGATCGGCGACGTCGTCGTGGTCAAACCCGACGAGCGCGTGGCGGTCGATGGTTTTGTGATTCTGGGCGCCACCAGCATCGACCAATCGGCCATCACCGGCGAAAGCGTTCCGGTTGACAAGCTCGCGGTGGCGAGCCGCGAAGAAGCCCGGCGCCGGGGCGATGCGCTGCCGGCGGAGCATCGGGTGTTTGCCGGAACGATCAACCGCGAACGGGCCATCGAGGTGGAGACAACCCGCCGCAGCGATCAGAGCACGTTGGCCCGGGTGGTCGAACTGGTGCGCTCCGCGCAGGCGCAGAAGTCGCCCACGCAACTGTTCACGGATCGCTTCCAACGCTATTTCGTGCCCGCCGTTCTCGCGCTGGCGGTGCTGTTGATGTTCGCCTGGGTGGTCATCGACGAACCGTTCAGTGCGTCCTTCTACCGCGCCATGGCCGTGCTGGTGGCCGCCAGCCCGTGCGCGTTGGCCATCTCCACACCCAGCGCCGTGCTCAGCGGCGTAGCCCGTGCTGCCCGCGGCGGCGTGCTGATCAAAGGCGGTGGCCCGCTCGAACGCCTGGGCGTGCTGCACGCGCTCGCGTTCGACAAGACCGGCACGTTGACCGAAGGCAAACCGCGCGTCACCGACGTCGCGCCGGCCGAGGGCGTCAGCGAAATCGAACTGCTGCGCGTGGCGGTCGCCGTGGAGCGGTTGAGCGACCACCCCTTGGCCGCCGCCGTGGTGCGCGACGGGGCGCAGCGGCTGTCGGAAACGCCGATCCCTGTGGCCAGCGATCTGCAGAGCCTGACCGGCCGCGGCTTGCAAGCGAACGTCGAAGGCAAGACCGTCCACCTCGGAAAAAAAATGCTCTTCAGTGAGATCGAGGGTCCGGGTATCCCCGTCTCGCTCGCTGGCCGCATCGAAGCGTTGGAAAACCAGGGGCGCACCGTGTTCGCGCTGCGCCACGGCGATCGCTACCTCGGCGCCATCGGTCTGATGGACACGCCGCGCGAAGCCGCGCGCCACGCCATCGAGCGACTGCGTGCGCTGGGCATGAGCACCATGGTCATGCTCTCCGGCGACAACCAGCGCGTGGCCGATGCCATCGCGGCGAGCGTGGGGCTGGAGCGCGCCGTCGGCGACCTCATGCCCGAAGACAAGGTCGCCGAGATCAAGAAGCTGCGGGCCGTCGGCGAAGTCGCGATGGTGGGCGATGGCGTCAACGATGCGCCTGCGCTCGCTGCGGCTTCCGTGGGCATCGCGATGGGCGCGGCCGGGTCCGACGTGGCCTTGGAAACGGCCGACGTCGCGCTGATGGCCGACCGGCTCGAACACCTCCCGTTCGTCATCGGCCTGAGCCGGCAGTCGCGGCGAATCATCCGCCAGAACCTGTGGGCGAGCCTGGGCATGGTCGCCTTTCTGATCCCCGCGACGATGTTCGGCATGCAGATGGGCGTGGCCGTCCTGTTCCACGAGGGGTCCACTTTGCTGGTCGTCGCCAACGCCCTGCGTCTGCTCGCGTTCCGCGACCGCAAGGCGGCATGACTTTTTTAGGGGCGCGCAAGCGCGCGTCCGAACCACATTTCCATTCGTACCGGAGTATCTATGTTTTTCCGATTTGCGTTCCGACGGTGGGCCGCTCTCGCTGCGGTTTGGCTGGTCGCGGCCACCCCCGTGATGGCTCAGGAATCCGGGCTGACGCTGCGCGATGCGCTGCAGCGCACCTTGGAATCCAACCCCGATTTGTCCGCGTATCAGTACGTACTGAAGGCTCAGGACGGCCGCATCACGCAGGTGGGGCTGAAACCCAACCCGACGCTGTCCGGGTCGCTGGAAAACGTGCTGGGTACCGGCGAGGTGCGGTCGTTCAAATCGGCCGAGCTCAGTCTGTCGCTGAGCCAGCTCATCGAACTCGGCGGCCTGCGCGATAAGCGCGTTGCGGTCGCCCGGGGCGAGCGGGAAATACTCGAAGTCGAGGGGCACGTGCGGCGGCTGGACGTTGTGGCGGAAACCGCGCGGCGCTTTGTGGCGGTGGTCAGCCAGCAGGAGTTTCACACCCTGACGCACCAGGCGGTGGAACTGGCGGAAAAGACGTCGGCAGCGGTGGATCGCCGCGTCAAGGCAGCCAAGTCGCCGGTGGCTGAGCAGGAGCGCGCACTCGTTGCGCTGGAGCGCGCGCGCAACGACGACGCGCACGCGGAGCACGAGCTCAAGACCGCGCGGTATGAACTTGCCGCGTCGTGGGGCGCGACCGAACCCGACTTTGAAACCCTCGCCGCGGACCTCTACGCGCTGCCGACCATCGGTGCCTACCCCTCGCTGCTGGCCGACCTGGAGAACACCCCGGATTTGACGCGCTACCTGAGCGAAGCCCGGTTGCGCGATTCCGAGATCACGTTGGCCATCGCCAACCGACGGCCGGGAATCGAGGTCGGCGTGGGTCTGCGCCGCTTGCAGGCATCGGGCGACACCGCGCTGATGTTTTCGGTCGGCGTGCCGCTGGCCGTCTACAACCGCAACCAGGGAACCATCGCTGAAGCGGAGGCGCGGCGTTCGGGCGCCGACGCCGATCGCGCGGCCGCGTTGGTGAAAGCTCGGACGGGGCTGTTCGGCTACTACCAGGAACTGGTGGACCGCCGCCGCGAAGTCGAAGCGCTGTCGGCCCGTGCGCTCCCAAGCGCTGAGTCGGCGTTGAAAAGCACGGAATACGCCTACGAACGTGGCCGCTACGGCTACATCGAGTTCGTGGATGCCCAGCGCGAGCTGCTCGCGGTCAAGCGCGACCGCATCGCGGCGGCGGCCCAGTACCACCTCACCCTGATCGAGATCGAGCGCCTCACCGGCACCGGTCTGAGCACCGCAAGGACCAATCCATGAAGCCGCTGCTGCGTTCCACCACCCTGCTGTTGATTGCCCTGAGCCTTGCGGCGTGCGGCGGTGCTGAAAAGGCACCGCCCGAGGCGCACGCCGACGAGAAGGGGCATGCACACGACGATGCGAAGGGCCACGAGACGGGCGACGCCCACGACGAGTCCGAAGGGCACAAGGAAGGCGACCGCCATGAAGCCGCCGGCAAAGCCGAACACGGCGAAGAAGGCGGTCATGCCGAGGCGATCAAGCTGACCCCGGAAGCCCGCAAGGCCGCCGGCCTGGTCGTCGCGCCGGCAGGTCCCGCCTCGTTGATCGAAAGCGTGCCGCTCTACGGCGTGGTCAAGCCGAACGCCGAGCGCATGCGCAGTGTGACGGCGCGGTTTCCTGGCGTGGTCCGGAGCGTCGCTGTGAAGGTGGGCGATGCCGTCCGACAGGGTCAGGCGCTGGCCAGCGTGGAAAGCAACGAGAGCCTACAGGTCTACACGACGACGAGTCCGCTCGCCGGCGTCATCACCGAACGCCTGACCAACCCCGGCGAGCAGGCCGAGACCGCACCGCTCTTCACCGTGGCGGATCTGAGCAGCGTGTGGGTGGAACTGTCACTGTTTCCGCGCGACCGCGCACGCGTCCGCATGGGGCAGGACGTGCGCGTGAGCGCCACCGACGGCGGCCTGACGGGCGATGGCAAGATCGTGTTCGTATCGCCGCTGGGTACCGGCGCGACCCAGACCATCACCGCTCGCGTCCTGCTCGACAACGCGGAAGGTCAATGGGCCCCGGGGCTCTTCGTGCGCGCCGAAGTTTCGGTCGGGAAGACCGACGTGCCGCTGGCAGTGCCGGTCGCCGCGCTGCAGGAACTGGATGAGGGCGGGCTGTCGGTGTTCGTCGACGACGCCGATGGACTGGAGCCTCGACCGGTGAAGACCGGCCGCAACGACGGGCGCTTTGTCGAAATCCTCGAAGGCATCAGCACTGGCGACCCAGTGGTCGGCGAAGGCAGCTTTGTGCTCAAGGCCGAGCAGGGCAAGGGAGGGGCCGAACATGGTCACTAACCGAACCTCCTACGGGCGTGCGTCGCAGGAATCGCGCTCATGATCGAGGCCATTCTTCGCATCGCCATCGCACGCCGTGTTCTGGTCATGGTGTTGATGCTCGGGTTCATTGCCCTGGGCGTTTATCACTACGGCCGGTTGCCCATCGATGCCGTGCCCGACATCACCAACGTCCAAGTACAGATCAACACGCAGGCCGACGGCTACACACCGCTGGAGGTGGAGCAGCGCATCACGGTGCCGATCGAAACGGCCATCACCGGACTGCCGCATCTGAGCTACCGCCGCTCGCTGTCGCGCTACGGTCTGTCGCAGGTCACCGTCGTCTTCGACGACGGCACCGACATCTACTTTGCGCGCAACCTCGTCAACGAACGCCTGCAGCAGGCACGCAGCCGGCTGCCCGAAGGCATCGAGCCCGCGATGGGACCCATCGCCACGGGTTTGGGGGAAATCTTCCTCTACACCGTGGAAGCGGACGACTCGGCGCGCCAACCCGACGGGCGCCCGTGGGACCCCACGGCGTTGCGCAGTCTGCAGGACTGGGTCATTCGTCCGCAGCTGCTGCAGGTGCAGGGCGTCACGGAAATCAACAGCATCGGTGGCTGGGCGAAGCAGTACCACATCATGCCCGACCCGGCCCGGCTGCTGGCCTACGGCCTGACGTTCGACCAGGTTGCCGAGGCGGTTGAACGCAACAACGCCAACCAGGGCGCCGGCTACATCGAGCGGAACAAAGAGCAGCTGCTGGTACGCGTACCCGGCCAGGTTCGTACCGCCGAAGACCTCATGCGCATCGTCGTCGCCACGCGCGACGGTGTTCCGCTCACCGTGGGTACCGTGGCGGAGGTGGGGATCGGCAAGGAACTGCGCACCGGTGCAGCCACACGCGACGGCCACGAAACGGTGCTGGGCACGGCGATCATGCTGCTCGGGGCCAACAGCCGCACCGTGTCGGAAGCCGTGTCCAAACAGCTGGAAATCGTCAACGACAGCTTGCCGGAAGGCGTCAAGGCGGTGCCGGTCTACGACCGCACGAAGCTGGTCGACAAAGCCATCTCGACGGTGCAGAAAAACCTCGTCGAGGGTGCGCTGCTGGTGGTGGTGATTCTCTTCCTGCTCCTGGGAAATCTGCGCGCCGCGTTGCTCACGGCGATGGTCATTCCGATTGCGATGCTGATGACCATTTCGGGCATGGTCGAGACCGGTGTGTCGGCGAACCTCATGAGCCTCGGGGCGCTGGACTTTGGCTTGATCGTCGATGGTGCGGTGATCATTGTGGAAAACTGCTTGCGCCGGCTTTCCGAGGCGAGTCATGGCCACGGCCAGCTGTCGGTGCAAGACCGCCTGCAACTCGTCTACGAGGCGACCGCGGAAGTGATTCGGCCGAGCCTGTTCGGCATCGGCATCATCACGGCGGTGTATTTGCCCATTTTTGCGCTCGAAGGCGTGGAAGGAAAAATGTTCCACCCGATGGCGCAGACGGTGGTGATGGCGCTCGTCGCGGCCCTGTTCCTGTCCATGACCCTGATTCCGGCGGGCGTCGCGTTGCTGTTCCGCGGTCCCGTGAAGGAACACGAAAGCATTTTCCTGCGCGCCATCCGACGCGTGTACGAGCCTTTGCTGACGGTGGCTCTGCGTGCGCGGCTGATCTTCGTCGCGGCTGCTGCTGCGCTCGTCGTGCTGTGCGGCATGTTGGCCTCGCGCATGGGTACCGAGTTCGTGCCCAACCTCAACGAGGGCGATCTGGCGGTGCAGGCGCTGCGGATTCCGGCCACCGGCCTCACCCAGTCCGTCGAGTTCCAAAAGCAGATCGAGCGGCGCCTGATGGAGTTTCCCGAGGTGCTGACTACCTTCGCCCGCACGGGTACGGCCGAGGTGGCCACCGACGCCATGCCGCAGAACATTTCGGACGGCTACGTGATGCTCAAGCCGCAGGATCAGTGGCCCGATCCCAACAAGAGCAAAACCGCGTTGGCGACCGAAATCCAGGAAGCCTTGGAGCAGTTGCCGGGCAACGCCTACGAAATGAGCCAGCCGATCCAACTGCGCTTCAACGAGCTGATCTCGGGCGTGCGGTCGGACTTCGCGGTCAAGGTGTACGGCGACGATCTGGATCAACTGCTCGCCACGGGCAACGCGATCGCCGCCGTGCTCAAGGGCGTTCAAGGCAGCGCCGACCTGCGGGTGGAGCAGGCCACGGGCCTGCCGGTGCTGTCGGTGGAACCCAAGCGCGACGCTTTGGCACGCCTGGGCATTTCGCTGGCCGACGTGCAGGCCGCCGTTGCCACGGCGATCGGCGGTCGCGAAGTCGGGCAGGTGTTCGAAGGCGACGCGCGCTACGCCATCCAGATGCGGTTGCCGGAAGCCAGCCGCGAAGATTTGCGCGTGCTGGAACGTCTGCCGATTCCGCTGCCTCAGTCGGGCTACATCCCGCTCTCGGAGGTCGCCGACCTCCAGATCGCGCCCGGCCCCAACCAGGTCAGCCGCGAGAACGGCAAGCGTCGGCTGGTGGTCACGGCCAACGTGCGCGGCCGCGATCTGGGCGGCTTCGTGGCCGAGGCCCAGCAGGTGATCCGCAGCCAGGTGAAGTTGCCGACGGGCGTGTGGCTGGGCTACGGCGGCACCTTCGAGCAGCTGCAGTCCGCCAGCCAGCGCCTGATGATCGTCGTTCCCGTGACCTTGATTCTGATCCTGGGTTTGCTGGTGTTGGCCTTCGGATCGTTCCGCGATGCGCTGGTCATTTTCAGCGGGGTGCCGTTGGCGCTGACCGGCGGCGTGCTCGCCCTGTGGTTGCGCGACATCCCTCTGTCGATTTCCGCCGGGGTGGGCTTCATCGCGCTGTCGGGCGTCGCCGTGCTCAACGGCCTGGTCATGGTGAGCTTCATCCGAAGCCTCATGCAGGCGGGCCGAAGCCTGGACGAGGCCATCACCGAAGGCGCGCTGACGCGGTTGCGGCCGGTGCTCATGACGGCCCTCGTGGCCAGTCTTGGCTTTGTGCCGATGGCGCTCAACACCGGCACGGGTGCGGAGGTGCAGCGTCCGCTGGCCACCGTCGTCATCGGCGGCATCGTGTCCTCGACGTTGCTCACGTTGCTGGTGCTGCCCGGCCTGTTCCGGATGGCCCACGGCCGAGCGGCGCGGCGCGATGAGGAACAGGAAGAGACGATGGCCCGTCCATGACGCGTCCGGCGGTCGCGGCGCCTCGCCGCGATCGCCCCCGCGCTCTGCGCGTTGCCTCCGGCACATGCCCTTCCAAGTCGTCGTACTACCGGCGCTTCCCTACGCGTATCAGCGAGCCCACAGGCCCACTCCATGCGGATACTGGTGATTGAAGACGATGCCCGAGTCGGCCGCATCGTGGGCGAAGCGCTGGCGCGCGCGCAGCTCGATGCGGATGTGTTTCCCACCATGGCGCAGGGCAGCTACGCACTGAGCTTGCAGCACTACCACGGTGTCATTTTGGACCGGCAGTTGCCCGACGGCGATGGCTTGTCGTTGATTCGTCGCTGGCGCTGCGCCGGAAACCCCGTTCCGTGCCTGGTACTCACGGGCCGCGACACGGTGCACGACCGCGTCGACGGTCTGGAAGCTGGGGCGGACGATTACCTGACCAAGCCTTTCGCCGTCGATGAGTTGCTGGCGCGCGTGCGCGCGCTGTTGCGGCGTCCGCCTCAACTGGCTCAGCGGCTCCACGTGGTGGGCGAGCTGGTGATCGACGTCGAGGTGATGACGGCGACCCTGGCTGGCCGTCGCCTCGTGCTGACGGCGCGCGAGTTTCACGTGCTCCGATTGCTGGCTGAAGCGCAAGGACAGCTGGTTACCCGTCAGCGTCTCTTCGACCAGGTCTACGGCCACTGCTCCGACGTGGGCAAGGGCGGCCTCGATGTCACGCTGCACCGTTTGCGGCGAAAGTTGATCGAGGCCGACGCGAAGGTTTGCGTGACAAACCAGCCGAACGTGGGCTACCGCCTGAGCCTGCATGCCGATGCGTAGCCTCCGCCTTGGGTTGCTGCGCGACATCACGGTCGCCACAGCCTTCGCGGTGCTGTGCTACGTGCTCGCCGTCGCATGGGGCCCTTCCGCGTCCGATGAATCGCTCGGACGCGACGCGTTGCGCGGGCAGGCCGCCGCGGTCGAGCGTGCGTTGCGGCCGGTCGATGGAGGCGGCATCGCCATCGACCGGGAGGCACTGCGCGGGTGGTCCTACGAGGCCTACCCCGACAACCTGAAGTTTCGGCTGCTCGATGCGCACGGCCGCGTGCTGATGGCTTCCGATGCCGGTCGAACGGGGATGGGCGAGCCCGGAGTACCCGAGCGGCCCGCTGCCCGGTTTTCGCTGTGGACCGACAACGGTGAGCCGCTGCACGTGCTGACGCAGCCGGCGCGCGTCAACGGCGCCGACGTCTGGGTGCAGGTGGCGCGAAGTCATCGATGGGACGAACTGATGCGCCAGGCGACGGTTCCCGTTCGCATGGAGTCGGCCATCGGCGTGGGACTGCTGGCGTTGCTGTTCGTCTCCGTCGCCGTCGCACTGTATTTGCGCCGAGCATTCCTGCCGCTTCAGCGCGCGGTTGACGACGCCCGCCGAATCAACCCGCGCGATCGCATCGGACGCCTGACGTTGTCCCGAGTGCCGCCGGAGTTCGCGTTGCTGCTGCGTGCGTTCAACGACGCGCTGTCGCGCGTGGAGCGTGCTCACCTCGGCGAGCAGCGGCTGCTTGCCAACGCGGTGCACGAGCTCAAGACGCCGCTCACGGTGCTGCGCGCCACGGTCGAGCTGCACGTACCGCCAGCGCAGCAGGCCCACGCGCTGCGCGAGATCGACTGCATGACGCGCGGTATCACCCAACTCTCCCAACTGGCCGAGCTGTCCCACGCCGATGCTTACCGCTTTCAGCACGTGCAGTTGTCGGACCTTGTCCGACAGGCCGTCGCGGCCTTGGCCAGCTTCGCCGATTTGCGCTGCGTGCAGATAGGGACCGAGTTCAAGCCGTCCGAAGAATCGATCGATGCGGACCCCTCGGCGGTCGTGATCGCGGTGCGCAACGTGGTGGAGAACGCCATCAAGTTCAGCGCGCCCGGGCAGGGCGTGCGCATTCACGTGGAAAGCCGCTGCGTCCGCGTGATGGACAACGGTCCGGGTCTGCCCGCGGTGGCCACGTCCCAACTGTTCGAACGGTTCTGGAAGGGGTCGTCCGTCCAGGACGGCATGGGTCTGGGGCTGTCGCTGGTGAAGGAGATCATGGACGCGCACGGCGGCTCCGTTGACGTGGAGCGCAACGCGACGGAAACCGTGTTCGCGCTCCATTTTCCCAGGCAGCGGGCGAGCGTCGAACCTTCGGCTGCGCGCCGGGGGAGACGCTCGTGAAGACGCGCGCGTTTTCGATGCGGCTGCAGAGCCTGTTTCCGGGGCGTCGGTCGTTGCGGCGGAGGACCGCATGAGCACGCGCGCCGGGACGCACTGGTCGGGTGATCTGCTGGTCGGCGCCGGCTGGGCGCGGTTCGTGGGCAACGCTGGCTCCGCGCCTTCCGTGGCCTGCGCCTGTTCGCGCGTAGTGGTGGCGATGTGCAGCTGGGTCGTTGCATCGAGCACCGACGGGGCGGACGCGCGCCGGTTTGCCGGCGCCGTCGTGGCTTCGGACGCGCCGCTCGCCATCGACCGCCTCAGGCCGTACGCCCAGGTGCTGTTTCTGGACGCCCGGTTGGCCGCTGCGTACCGCCTACACCCCCGCCGCACCGCATCGATGGAAGCATTGGGACGCGACAGGGCTGCGCTCTGGCGACGGGCCATTTACGCCATCAGGCCAGAGAGCAGCATCCACGACGTCGTGCAAGCCCTGCTTCCGGGCCAGCGCGAAACGACGCCGGAGGAATCCCTGGAGGCGGAAAGCGCGAACGCGGCGGCGTTGCGCGATTGGGCGCGGGTCGGGCAGGTGGCCCGTTCGTGCCGCGCCGGTGTCGCCTTGAGCGACGCTGCACGCGAAAGCGGCATCGGTTCCGCACGTCAGTGCCAGATGCTGTTCCGACGGTTGTTCGGTCTGTCGGCCACAGAGCTTCTCGCGTTGTCCGACGACGGCGTTCGGCACCACCGCCGGTGACCGGATGAACGGCAGGAAGCTCAGTGGCCTTGGACGAGCGCGATGCAGCCGTGCTCGCATCGTCGCCCCCGATCCACGGATGGCCCTCCAGGGTTACGCGGGCTGTAAGCCGAAGGTATTGCCATGTGGGCTAGCGTGGACGAAACGCCTGCAACCATGCGTAGCGGAGTCCAGGCAGCGCGTTGCGTCGCCGGTGGTGGCCGCCCGGTTGCTCCGAAGAACGCGGCTGCAGGTGCCGCTGCAAGGATGCTTTGCATGACGATCTTTCGCACCGAGCGAACGGCATCAACTACCGCGCCGCGGTTGACGGTGTCGTTGAGCGAGCACGTGATTCTGATCTTGGCCGTTCAAAGCGGCTCCGCGGTGGGCGGCTACCGGCTCACCTGCGCAGCAACGGGCCACCGGCGCACGCTGGAGTTCGATGGGTCGCACTTCGTGGAGGCCGGTGGCAGGGTGGCGGTACCGCTGCGGTTCCATCAAAAGGGCGAGCACTGCTTGTCGGCCGACGTCGTGTGCGTGGGCGCGACGTCCGGTTCGATGATCAAGATCACGGCGGGACCCGTAGAAGTTTACCGCCAGTACGTCAGCCTCAAAGGCTCCAGCAAACGCAGTGGCGCCTCGATCGCGCTCGTTCTGGACGTCGTGTGAGAGCGCCCGTTCACGACGCTCCCAGCGGTTAATGCGTGTCGTAAATCCGCTGTATGGCCTCCGCCCGTAGACTGATTTTGCATCGTGCACACGACCCAGTGGCGCTTGCGGCAAGAGCCTCGCGTCAGGGCTCGGTCGTTGTCAGGGCAACGGCATGGGACGCATCGCGTGGGATCGGCATGTTGAACGAGCAGCAGACGCAGCGGTGGTTCCAGCGCAGGAAACGAGGAATGGCGATAGAACGCGGCGAACGAATTGGCTCTCGAATGGCACCCCAGATCGTCCTCCACCGCAGCGACGAGCTGTGCTTGACGCTGGCCATCGAATGCGGTCCCGCCGTGGGAGGCTACCGGTTGACGCGGGCCGCCACGGTGGACCGGAACGGTGATGAGTTCGACAACGATGCCTTTGCCGCCGCCGGTGGGAGAATTTCTATACCTATCCAGTTTCCTCGCCCGGGCTACTACGCATTGTCCGCCGACATCGTCTGCCCCGTGGGGCGCGCCAACTCGATGATCAAGCTGAGCGTCGGCGACAAGGAGTTGTGCCGCAACTTTTCCAGTTGCAAGGCCAACCCGAAGACCATCGGCGCGACGCTGTGCGTGCACATCGTGGTCACCTGATGTCGGCCGTTGGTTTGCGCGATTTCCATCGCGAGCGCGCGCCCGTCTGAACGTCTGAGGCCAACCGGAGCGCTAGCGGTAGCCGTGGATCCTGGATGCCGGCAAGCCCAGCAAGCGCTGGAAAACCCTGTCGTCGTGGCGAGGCATCGAAAAATCTGCACCGCTGCCTGCGGCCTCGGCTCTGTGTCGTCGGCGTGCTTCGAGCGCCGTGGTGAGGTGCTCCCAGGACTTCAGGATCGCCTGTGTTCTGGCGCCGGGAAGCGAGCGACTCCGGTCGGTGAGGAGTTCCGCAACCTCGTCCAGGTTGGACGATGCGCTCAGGCCATAGATGGCGCGCCGCCAGGCTTTTGCCCGGGGAGCGGAAAGCGGCGACCACGCTGCTTCCCGCAACGGGGTCAGTGCACGTCCTACCGGCAGCCGGGCATCCACAAAAAGCACAACGGCGTAGTCCCGTTCTGGCCCGATCGACACCGCGACACGGTTCGCAACGACGGCACCGGCGAAGCGGCGTGGCTCAGCGTTGTGGATCGTCAACCGATTCCAGCAGCACACCGCCCCAACCAGCCGCACCGATGAGCAGGCTTGGCTGGGTTCGCCGCCCACCCGCCCCACGAACCGCGCCCAGCCGCGCCCAACGAGCAGTTCGCCGACCCAATCGGGTGCCCTGGTGTTCATGAGCGGCACGCGGTGGCGTCGCCCCGACCGGTCATGCGCTGGTCGTCGCCCGTGGATCCACGGGCCGCGGAACCGGTTCGGCGTGCAGCGGAATGGTCGCTTCAACCGCAACCACGTAGGCGCAGGCCGTGCCTTCGCTCCACGGGTTGGCATGCTCCCGGATGACCGGGATGACGTTCTGAAGATCCTCGTCGGCGCAGATGATTTCCAGCTTGACGTCCGAATGGCTGGCCCGCCCGAGTTCGGGCAGGTGGGACCGCCCCGCTGACGTCATCGGCCACAACGCGCCGCCCAGCGTTACGACCGTCAAACCTCCGGCGTTCTTCTTGCGCAACGCGGCAACGATGGGCCCCACGCAGTCGCGATCCACATAAGCAAATACGGCCTTCATGTTCACTCCTCCTCCCGTGAAGCGCGTCCCTGCGCGAATGGATTGCCCCGGCGCCCAACACCTACTGGGACGATGTGCGCGGGTCGCTGCTCTCGATGGGGAAACCCAGCTCGATCGGGCTGACGTAGACCCAGCCTGCGATGGCTTGGCCGGTTCGCCCCAAGGTCCGGATGACCTGCAGGGCGCGTTCCACGTCTTCGTCGGCGCACACCAGTTCGAGTTGAACCTGCGAGGTCACCTTCTCGCCCAGCGCGACGGAGTACTCCAGCTCACGCTCGCTCAGCGCGCGGAGCAGGCCTTTCACGTCCAGGATGCTCAGCTGCCGATGGCCGGCGGCTTCCAGGGCGTGCACGATGTCGGCGACGCGGCCGCGATGCACGAACGCTTTGATCTGTTTCATGGGGTGTTCTCCGCAGCGCGGCGCTCGGCACGGACCTCGATCCACTCGTAGAGGACGGGCAGGAGCACCAGGGTCAGCAAGGTCGATGTGATCAATCCGCCGATGACGACGGCGGCGAGAGGCCGTTGGGTTTCGGCGCCCACCCCGGTGGAGAGCAGCATGGGAACGAGGCCGAGCACCGCCACACTGGCCGTCATCATGACGGGGCGCAGGCGCAACGCGGTGCCTTGAACCACCGCCTCCCGGATCGACAGGCCGCGTTCCCGTTGTTCGTTGAGAAAGCTCACCAGCACGATGCCGTTCAACATCGCCACACCGAAGACCGCGATGAAGCCGATGGCCGACGGCACCGACAGGTATTGTTGCGTCAGTGCCAAGGCGAGGATGCCGCCGATGGTCGCGAAGGGTACGTTGGCCAGAATCAAACCCGCGTAGCGAACGGAGTTGAAGGCCGTATACAACAAGACAAAGATGAAGAAGATGGTGGCCGGAACAATCAGCGCCAACTTCGCCAGCGCTCGTTGTTGGTTGGCGAACGCGCCGCCCCATTCCATCCAATAGCCCGTGGGCATCTTGATTTTCTGCGCGATCGCGGCGTTTGCTTCCTGGACGAATCCGTCGATGTCGCGTCCGCGAACGTCCATCTGAATCACGGCGTACCGCTGCAGCTGCTCCCTGCGCACGAACGAATAGCCTTCGCCCGTCGTTACGTTGGCCACTTGGCCCAGCGCAACGATGGCCCCGGCAGGCGTGCGTATGGGGATTTGTTCGATCGCGGACACGGAGTTTTTGGACGCGTCGTCCAGCCGTACCGAAATGTCGAAGCGCTTGACGCCATCGAGCAGCGTCGAAACCGGTTCGCCGCCGATCCCGTTGCGGACGATGGTCAGGACGTCTTCGGCGTTCAGCCCGTAGCGCGCGAGGGCTTGTCGATCGACGCTGACCCGGATCTGCGGCTTGCCGGCGTTGGCCTCAACCGACAAATCCGCAACACCCGGAACCGAGGACAGCACCGCCTTGATCTGCTGGCTTTGTCGGTCCAGTTCGCCGAGGTCTTCTCCGTACAGCTTCAGCGCTAGGGTTGCACGCACGCCGGAAATGAGTTCCTCGACGCGCATCTGGATGGGTTGGGTGAAGCTCGGCACCGTGTTGGGTACGACGGCTTCGAGCGTCTCTTGCATGTCGGATTCCAGCTTCGCGATGTCGCGTCCGGTGGTCCACTCCGACACGGGCCGCAGCGCCGTGTAGATCTCCATGTAGTTGACGTCCGCGGTTTCTCCCTTTTCCGCTCTGCCGATCATCGCGAGCGTGGTCTCCACCTCGGGAAACTTCTTGAACGCCTCGGCGATGGTCTTGGAGACGGACAGCGACTCATCGAGCGAGGTCGATGGTATGGAGGTCACGCGCCACATGATGGATCCCTCCTGCAACTGCGGCATGAACTCTTTTCCGAGAAACGGAAAGAGCATCAGGCTGCCGAGCAGGGCGGCGGCAGCGATGCCGAGCGTTGTGCGTTTGCGGGCCAGCGCCCAACCGAGAACCGGCGCATAAACGCGCTTCAGGCGCGCGACCAGCCAGGTGTCCTTTTCTTCCTTGGGCTTGAGGATCATCGAAGCCAGGACCGGGATGAGCGTCAGCGACAGGAGCAGGGAGCCCACCATCGCGAAGCTGATGGTGATGGCCATCGGCTTGAAGAGCTTTCCTTCCAGACCTTCGAGGCTGAACAGCGGGAGAAAGACGACGACGATGATGCCGATCGCGAACGCGATGGGGTTGGCTACCTCGCGCGCCGCCGTCAGAACCGTTGCGGTCTTGTCGACGCGTTCACCGTGCGCGTGCCGTTCGGCCATGAGGCGGAACACGTTCTCGACCATGACGACCGCGCCATCGACCATCATGCCGATGCCGATCGCCAAACCGGCCAGCGACATGAGGTTGGCCGACATGCCGACCTGGCCCATGCAGATGAAGGCGATGAGCATGGCCATCGGCAAGGCGACGATGACGACCAGGGCGGAACGCAGTTCACCCAGAAACAGAAACAGAATCACGGCAACCAGGATGGAGCCTTCAACCAGCGCGCGCACGGCCGGTCCCACGGCCTTGTTGACCAGCTCCGTTCGGGCGTAAATCGGTTTGAGCACCACCCCCTCGGGCAGAGCGCCGCGGACGGTGTCGAGGCGGGAACTCACGGCCTCGACGACGTTCTTCGCGTTCTCGCCGATGCGGGCCAGCGCCATGCCGAGCACCACTTCCTCGCCGTCCCGCGTTACCGCCCCGAAGCGTGGCGCTGCAGCGGCAACCACCGTGGCGACGTCGCGCACGTACACCGGCGTCCCGTCTTCGCTTTTGAGAACGATGTTGCCGATGTCCTCGACGTTCTTGACCAGTCCCAGCCCGCGGACCAGATACTGTTCGCGGCCGACGTCGATGAAGTTGCCGCCCACCTGGCCGTTGTTGGCGGCCAGCGCTGCGATCACTTCCTTGAACCCCAGCTGGTGCTTGATCAGCTTCAGGGGGTCGATGCGAACCTGAAACTGCCGTTCCCCACCGCCCCACGACGTGACGTCGTCCACGCCCGGCGCGGTCCGCAGGATCAGACGCACCGTCCAGTCCTGCAACGTGCGCAGATCCATGTCCGAAATGCGATCGCTCAGCTTCGCATCCGACCGCTCGATGGTGTACCACATGACCTGGCCGAGCCCGGAGGCGTTGGGCCCCATTTCCGGGCGCCCGTAGCCGGCAGGAAGTCGATCGCCGACTTCCTGGAGGCGCTCGTTCACCAGTTGGCGCGCGAAGTAGATTTCCATGTCGTCCGAGAAATAGACCGACACGTAGGAGAGCCCGAACAGGCTGACGGAACGGATCTCCTGGACCTTCGGCAAGCCGGCCATGGCCGACTCGACGGGGAAGGTGAGCAGTTGCTCCACGTCTTCCGCTGCGAGCCCCGGCGATTCGGTGTAGATGTTGACCTGTGTGGGCGTGACGTCCGGAAACGCGTCTATCGGAACGTTCCGTACCGCGCGGTAGCCCAGAAACGCCAGCAGCACAAAGCCAATCAGCACCAGCACTTTGTAGCGCAAAGAAAGTTGGACGAGTCCGTTCAACATGGCCGGCTCTCCTGCCGTGCGTGCGTTTCAGTGGCCATCGCCTTCTCCCAACTGCGATTTGAGGAGGCGCGCTTTGAGGGCGTAAGCGCCTTTCACGGCGATCACGGTCCCAACGTCAAGACCGTTGGTCACGACGGTCCATGCACCGCGGACTTCCCCCGCGGTGATGGAGGCGGTATCGAAGCTCCCCCGCGCATCGACGACGAAGACGCTCGGCTGGCCCTGCAGCTGCACGATGGCCTCGCTCGGAACGGCTATCAGCTGCTTTTTTGTGCGTGTTGCGATGTAGGTTTCGACGAACTCACCGGTGTGCAGCAGATCCCCTTCGTTCGCAACTTCGATGCGGGCGGGCATCGTGCGGGAGCCTTCCTGAGTGCGGTGCGATAGCTGGACCACGGTGCCGGGCAGTGTTTGGCCGTGCGCGAGCACGCGAACGGTGGAACCGGCGACGACCTGCTCGGCCGCCGCAGGGGGCAGCTGTGCCTCAACCCACACGGTTGATTCGTCCACGACGGTGAAAAGTATTTTCCCCGGCTCCACGCGCTCGCCAACGATGAAGTCGTCGAAGGTGATCCTGCCCGCTTGCGGTGCTGCCAGCGAAAACTCACCGGTCGCTTTGGACGACCCTTGCTTGAGCACGGCGGAGATCTCGCCGTCGCCCACGCCGTAGGCGCGCAGCTTGGCGCGCGAGGAATCGCGCGCCACCTGAGATTCGGTGAACCGCTTGCCGGACACGGCCTCAACGCCCAGGGACTGAACGCGCTGCCACTCCCGCTCAGCGACCAGGTAGGAACCTTGTGCTTCGGCGACGTCGACGCTCGACAAGGTGACGAGCGTGTCGCCAACCTTCACGTCATCACCGAGTTTGCGGTGCCGTCGGACGATTTGCGCGGGAATGCGGGGAGACACCAGGGACGTGGCGTACGCGTTGGCCTTCACTTCGCCCGGAGCCTTGAGCTCGTCCTCCAACGTGCGTAATTCGACCGGTGCTGTAGCGATGCCCAACTGCGCGCGGGTTGCAGCGTCCATGTCCAGCGGGCCTTTCGCGGCCACGCCTTCTGCGGTTGGCGCAGCGGGGCTGCTGCTCGGCGGTGTTTCCGCTAGGGCTGCAGCGCACAGGCCGGTCAGCAGCAGCGGCAGAAGCCATTCTCGTTTCATGGATTCGTTCCTTGGTCGGTCGGTGCGGCAGCGGGGGTCAGCCACGCCACGAGTTGTCCGCTTGCCCCTAGCCAGTCGGCCCAGGCTTGCCAGACGCGCGCGCGCAGGCTCGCCGCCGTGAGTTCCGTATCGATGCTCTGTTTGAGCTGAACCACGTAGTCCGCGGTGCTGAGTTCGCCCGCCTCCCAAAGACGCTGCAGCAGGGCTGCGCGTTCGCCGAAGCGACTCGCCCGACTGCTTTCCCAGGTCATCCATGCCTCGCGCAAGGCGTTGTAGGCGGTGCCCGCTTCGTTGGCCTGTGCCACGGCGCGCAAGCGCTGATCGCTCAGAGCTGCTTGCGCCTCGTCGGCGTCGGCCAGTGCGGCTGAGACTTCGTCGCGGTAGGTGTTGCGGACGAACAGCGGTATCCGCACCGTGACCCCGATGAGGTTGTCGCGGAACACACCCTGCGTGACACGCCCTGTGCTCACGCTGACGGTGGGGTCGGCCCGCCGTTGCCGTTGCGCCACGGTGACGCTCGCGGCCGCAACGTCCGTCTCGGCGCGGCTCTGCCGCACCGCCGGCAGCGTATCGATCAACGCGTCGGCCACGGGCAGTGCGGCGGGCAACGGCAGGTTGCGCGGCAAGTCGGGCAAGCGTTCCACGTCCCCGCCGATCGCGGTCAACCTCCGCTGCGCCTGCGCCCAATCGGCGACCAGTTCCGCTTGCTGCGCGCGGGATTCCTGCAGCGCCAACGTCGCCAGGTCGCGTTCGAGCGACGGGATGTCGCCGGCCGCGAAACGACGCTGCGCCAACGACTCGAACTGCGTGAGGATGCGCACGCGCTCTCCGCCAAGAGCCACTTGTTCGCCAGCGACCTGAAACGCCGCGTACCCCCCAAGCCACTGCAGACCGATTTCGAGCCGCATCAGATCGAAGCCGGCTTCAGCCGCCCGCAGTTCGGCCGTGCCCACGTCGGCACGAGCCCGGCGCTTACCCGACCAGTCGAGCGTCTGGCTCAGGCCGACGCTGCGGGTGTCCACGTCCGCCCGTTCGGCGGTGAGTTCCATCTCCGGGTTGTAGAGCGGCCGGGCTGCGGCCCGCGATCGCGCCTGAGCGGCCTGCAAACGAGCCTGCGCAGCACGCAACGCGGGACTTTTGGACCACGCTGTTTGAACCGCCTGCTGAACCGCGGGCGGGGCCTGGTCCAGGACGTCGCGGGGGAGACGGGTGCCGTTCTCCTGTTGCGCCATCACGGGTACGACAAAAATGCACGCCAGCGCCGCCCACAAAATGCGGCAGGTGCGGGCCATAAAGGACCACGACATGGTGGGGCTCCAACAGATTGACGCGAGACGCACGGGAGGCGTCCGCTCGGGCGCTCACAGGAGCGCGGTCGAATCTGTCAGGCGATGGGGGGGCGCAGATGGTCGTCGCGGCTGACGAGCAGCGGAGGAGCGGGCACCGGAGCAAAATCCTCCTCGGTGATCGCCTTGGCCGAAAGCAGCGGCAGTTCTGGCGCTATGGCGCAGATGTGGAAACAGGAACAATGGCAACCTGCGGACCGACCGTGCCAGCAAACGCCAGCACCGTCGCGAAAATCCGTGCCGCCGTCGGGATCGACGGCAACGAGGACGGCTTTAGCCGTTTCGGGTGCGACCACGCCGTCGGTAAAGCAGGCGGACGAGAAACCCGCGCGCGACAAGGCCAGTATCGCGAAGACCCAGCTGAGCACCACCAGGTGGCGGCGCAGGCGCGTGAGCAAAGCAGGCGCGGAGGTCTTCATGGCGTCAGTCTACGCACAGTTGTTGGCGTTTGACAGCGGCCGGACGTACCGTTTGTCCATTTTCCCGTCCTCCGCATAAAACGTTAGATAGTTGCAAACAGCGAGGTTGTCCTCTGAGCGTTTTCTGTTGAACGATTTACCGTCGCCAAAACTTTGGAGCGGTCCGCGGCGAATCGGTGCGCGCGGGACCGCAACGGCATGCTTACCGGCCGTGCGCCGCGCCAAGCCAAGCACACCAGCGCTGCAATGCGGGCGTTGACGGCGTTCGGGACGATGCGTCCGTGCCGGTCAGGAATGATCGATGGTTTCGTCCACGGAGTCGGCCGGCGTGATCGCACCGACGCGCTCCAGTTCCAGCGTGGCGTGGTGCACGTCGAAGAGATCCTTCAGGCGGGTACGGACGGCTGTCAGGAGTGCGGCGTCGCTCACGCCGGTGGTGCCGTCGCGCACCACGTGGGCGGTCAGCAGGGCTTTGCCCGATGAAACCGTCCACACATGCAGATCGTGCACCGCAACGACGCCGGGAATCGCGCGGACTTCCGACTCGACCTTGCTCAGCGCGAGCCCCGAGGGAACACCTTCCAGCAAGACGTTGAGGCTGTCCTTGAGCAGTGCCCAGGTCCGCGGCAGCACCCAGAAGCCGATGAGCACGGCGATGATGGGATCGGCAAGGGTCCATCCGGTGAACTGGATGATGGCGCCGGCGGCCAGCACGCCGATCGATCCCAGCATGTCGCTCCACACTTCCAGGTAGGCGCCTTTGACGTTGAGGCTCTTTTTGCTGCCCGCCTGAAGCAGGCGCATCGAGATCACGTTGACGATGAGCCCCAGCGCTGCGATCACCATCATGGCGGTGGACTGCACCGGAGCTGGGGTGCGGAAGCGGTCCACCGCTTCCCACAGGATGTAAAGCGCAACGAGAAAGAGCAGCACGGCGTTGAACGTGGCCGCCAGGATCTCGAACCGCGCGTAGCCGAACGTTCGTTGCTGGTCGGCGGGTCGTTTCCCGACGCGGATCGCCAGCAGCGCGATGGCGAGTGCTGCAACATCCGTGAACATGTGCGCGGCGTCCGACAACAGCGCCAGGCTGTTGGTGGCGATACCGCCGACGACTTCCGCAATCAGAAAAGTTCCGGTCAGGAACAGAGCCCACCGCAACGAGCGTTCGGGTGCTGCAGCGATCCCGTGATCGTCCTTCTCGGCCTTCGTGGCGCTGTCCATAGCTGAGTTCCTCCGGTGGCTAGGGTTGCGGTAAGGATTTTCCCGCTGTGTCTTCCTGTTCAAAACGTCTTCTTGCGCGCCCGAGTCCACGCGAAGCGGACAAAAGCGAACAGGTTGGTTGCGCCCCGCTGGGGCGCTCGCGACAATGAACGACGACGCACGTCGCCGTGTTCGTGCGCGGTGCCATCGAGACTCGGATGATCGTCAGCATTGCGGAGGCTTTCGCGCACGAATGGGCCAACGCTCAGTCTGCGAGGCGGGCAGGGGATGTCGCTCGCGCGGTTCACCATTTGGAGCGCGCGCACATCCTGGGCCAGCGCCGTACGGTGCTGCACGTGCGAAGTCATGTCGGGATGCTTGCTCTGGCGTGGCAACGTCGAGATGCCAGGGAAATGGTGGGGCAAACAACGCGCATCGTGGCTGCGGCGCTTTTTTCGCGCATATGGGTCCCCGAGGGCAACACGGGCGGCGCCAACGTCCGCGCGACCCTGCCGATGCCGATTCCGGACGACCTGCGCCTCATTCTTGAAGCGGACCGCGGTGCCACGACGCACCGGTGAACGCCGAGGGTCGTTCGCACGCCCGGAACCTACCGGTCGACGCAAAGCCTTCGAGCGGATACGCGAAGAACGGCACTCGTTTTTCTCCGAACAGAACTGCGCCACGAGTGTCCGGCTCGGGTACTTACATCGCTCTTACCGGTTCGTTAAATCGGCGCGCTGCGCCGCACCACGGTGGCGCCGCGGTGCATCTCGGAAGCCTGCGGCAACGTCCCGAGCCACAGCGCTGGTTTCGCTCAGGGCGGGGGCGCTAGTCTGAGCTTCCCGACCGCCGCGCACGACGATGGAACCCCGCCGCTCCACGCCAACCGTTCTGGCTGCCCTCGTGTTCACGCTGTTCGTGCCGTTCACCGGCTTGCTTTACCTGGGGGAAGCCTGGTCGCAACGATTTTTCTTGTGGGGTATGGCGGCGGTTGGGTGATGTGGCTCGTTCGTCCCGCGGCCACATCGTTCGAGCGAATCAAGGTGCCTTATTGGCTCACGGTTGCGGCCTTCGTGCTGCACAAGGTCGAAGAAAACCGCGCCCGGTTCTTCGAAACCCTCTCGCGGGAGGTGACCGGTGTCGCCGAGCCCGAGGCGACGCCCCTGTTGTTCGTCGCGATGCTGATCGTGCCCGCTGGCGCTTGGCTGCTCGCGCCCTCGCTGATGGGTCGGCGCCATGCCCTGGGCACGTACCTCGCATACACGCTGTTCGCGTCGATGGCACTCGGCGAGTTGGCGCACTTCGTCTTCCCCCTGCTGACGGGTCATGGCTACGGCTACTTTCCCGGGATGGTCACGGTGTTCGTTCTGGCGCCGCTGGGTGGGTGGGGGCTGTGGCGGCTTTGGTCCTCGCCGGCTTCTCGGTCGACCGGCCCCGCGCCCGGTTGACAGACGCCGACGTTCTGCTTTGATGCTGCGGCAGGAGCGCAGCGCTTCGGCCGACAACGCGGCGGGATACCCGATCACGCATGATTTCGCCTTACGATTTCCGGGACTTTATGAAAGCCGCTCCTGTCGGAAGGTCGGTCATGGCTCGTGTTTACCTGAACGCGTTGTACGACCGTCACCGTTATTCGGTCGATGTATCCGAGGTTGCTGCTCTGCCGGCCGTCCCGTTTGCCATCACGTTCGCCTTTTTGGAAGGGATCGCCGCAACGCCCGATGCGGGCTATCGGTCGCTGTCCCTCTACCCCGACAACGATTTGCTGCTGCCCGGTCATTTTCTGGAAACGATCGCTTGGGCTGAGCAGGAGATCCCGTAACGATGGATACGGGCGATGTCTTCCACCACATCCTTCAATCGCACCGTAACCGTTCGTTGATGGCGCGGTTGCTGCTCAATGCAATGGGTCATCACCTAAAGTTTCGCGTCGACGTGTCCGAGCTCAAGGACCTGTCGTTGAACAACCGTGCGGTTTTCGGTGCGTTCCGCGCTCGCTGCCAGCTTCGTCGTCCGGCTCCGTTGGCAGCGGATGCGGTGGAGCTGCTCGAAGACGTGGCACTAAGAAAAACCGCAGCCTGCCGCGTCACGGTACAGGTCAGCAGTCTTCCAAAGGAACCGCCCCCACCGGTCAACCCAGTGGGTTCAGGCGTTCACGACCGTGGTGGCAACGTTGTCCCGTTCAGGGGCGTCGAGCCCGTCATCGGCGTTTCTAGCCCGGCCGTCGAGGCTTCCGCTCCAGAGATTTTTTGACCGCAGCGTTCTCAACCTCCGGTTTCGAACGTGGTGTGCGGCAACTGAGAACGACATTCAAAACTGGGTGATGTACGGCTTCCAATCGTTGTTCGATCGTCCGGCCGCCGGCAGGGTCGGGCGCGGCGACTGCTTCGTAGGCATCGCCAAGGTCGCTCTCGGCCTGCCCCTCGTTCGCCCGGGCCAACGACTGCCCACCGTACCGCCGATCGATGATGCTGTCAGCATCGGGCTTTTGTGGAAAACCCACCCGCACCGCGTCGTCCAGGCGTTTCGTGGCCGCGTCGTCGAACGCCTGAATTGCTTCCGCGATCTTCTTGGCGGCATCGTTGGTGCAGCGTTGCAGCGATTCGACGATGACCGCTACCGTAACCACCGTCAGTTTTGTACCGCACAGCGTCCAGTTGAGCAGCGGAAAGTTGCTCGCGGCCCGTGGAGCGATCGCGGCGACGGTACGGCAGCGGGACAACCTTCCAGCTCGATTCATATGTTTCTCCGTGGCGCCGTCCACTGAGCGTGTCTTGCTCAGTTGCGGGTAAAAAATCGTCGATCGCTGCGGCGTGCGGGGGTCGATGCCGACGCCACCCAAGCTGCGCGATGGCCTACCCACGTCCCGTTGCGGCTGAAGCGCGTTACGAAATGCGCCGGACGCACCCGGTGGTCGTCGCGTGAAGGTAGGCACAAGCCGAACGATGCCGCTGCCCGGTGGCCAGAACTTTGCTTCGACGTGAGCCGACGTTCGCCGCGTCAGTTGCACAGTTCCGGCCATCGATTCGCGAGCGGCGGGCTAAAAAGAGCTTTGTAAAAAGAGTTCGTTTTTGTAAAGATCGGTGCTGCCATTGTGCGTGCGGGGTGCTTACTCCGCTCTTACTGGCTGGTTAAATCGACTCAGCTTGGGACCAAGGAGGCGACGCCGTAGCGGCGTTGGTGCCCGCTGCACGGCGGCGAACAGGCAGCCTACCGCGTCCGTCAAGGGGCTGCGTTGGCCACGGCTCATCGTTGCTGTGTATCGATCGAAGGAACCGCCATGACCCGACTGATCATGAAGCCCGTTCATTGGAGCCCCGAGGGATACCGTGGACCGGCGGGGCATCGAGCGTCGGACGGTTACCCCGCGAAGTGGGGGTTCGGTCATGAGGAATGGAACAACGCTGACGGCATGGAGTTCGTGCGGGACGGGGTGCCGTACCGGGCTTTCCACACAGAGCCAGCCGGTAGGAGCGCTGACGACGAAGAAGGCAACGCCGTCGTGTTCATGTATGCCTCGCATGGCCGTGAGCAAAAATTGGTCGGCGTTGCAGCGCGCGCTACCGACCTGACCGACCGCGATGCGGAGAGGGCAAGGGTCCGGCGCAAGCTCCCGATCAAGAGCCATTTCAACGACGTTCTTCGCCTGCTCCGGGCCGGGCGTTTGCCGGTCCGCAACGAATCCAGGCTCACCAAACGCTGGAAGGGCGATGAACCCTACCTGCCGCGGTGGATCTGCCCCAGCGATTGCTTCCTGTGGTTGGACCGTCCTGTCAAGCTGGATCCGAGGAAGATCCGCAACACCGGCAAGTTCTTCACCATGTTCTCGGGGTATACCGCGCTCAAGGACAACGAGGCGTACCTGATCATGGATGCCATTCCACAGCCGTTGCGGAAGCCAGCTTGGTACCGGATTCGCGAAGCAATCGGCGGTTCGCTCGCGGGGCTTCTTGCGGATCTTGATGCGATCAAGAAAGACCGAACGGTGGACAAAACCACGCGCAAGCAGCTCATCGACGCGCGCTGCGGGCAAGGTCGGTTTCGGCGGGACGTGATGAAGCGCTGGGGAGCAGCGTGCGCCGTGACCGGATGCACGGTGGTCGATGCCCTTCGGGCTTCCCACATCCTCAGTTGGAGGGATTCATCGAACAGGCAGCGGTTGGATCCCAACAACGGTCTTCTGTTGGTCGCGTCCATCGATGCGCTGTTCGACAAAGCGCTCATCTCCTTCGGCAACGACGGCACCATGCTCGTCGCACCGTCGCTTTCGCGTCCGGATCGAAAAGTTTTGGACATACCGCGCTCGTTGAGGAAGCCCATTGCCCGACAACAGCGGACGTACTTGGCGTCCCACCGGAAGCGGTTCGGCCAGAAGTCAAAGTTGAAGCCCAAGCCGTGAGCGCGTGGCCACGGCGTAGGATCCGTCCGCCCAGGCGGCACGCTGAATGCCGGCGTGTCTTCAGGCGGTCGGCGTCGTTGTTCGGAACACCGAGTGCGCATGAGTTCCATCAAGACACAAGCAGCTTTGTTGCAACTCCGGTCGGTTTTCGCCGTCTTGGCGGCCGATGTTGAGGAAGCGATGGCGTATGGGCGCAGCACGCCGACCGGTTTTGCCAGGCGCAGTCTCTTTCGAACGTATTTCGTGCAGATCGAAGGCCTTACGACGCAGTTCCGCAGGGCGGCGGAGGCCATCGCCAGCGAGCGAACAACGCTCCTCACCGCCGAGGACCGTGTTCTTCTGCCGGACCAGAAGGCGTACTTGAACGTCAGGGGCGTGGCAAGGAAGCTGGAGTCGTTCCAGTCCACGTTGCCGGCGATTCTTTTTTCCATGCGCTGCTTCGGCAAAGCGCACGGGCTCGCCTTTGAGCCGGAGCTGGGCGGGGTTGGCTACGCGTCGCTCAAGAAGTTCGTCAAGCTTCGAAACAGCCTCACCCACCCCAAGTCGGCCAGCGATCTCGCTTTGTCGGACGAGCAGGCGGCGTTCGCGTTGGAGGCCGCCACGGCCGCCGGCGACGCGCTGGTCCAGGAATCTTTCACGGTCGAGTTTGAACCGCGTGGATGTGTTCGGCCGGCACCTGGGTGAGATGCCGATTGTCCTACTCGGCGAGTCCGTCGATGAGGCCGTGCGGTTCAACCGGAGGCTGCGGGAGGCGATGACCGCCTTCGGGCTGGGAGATCGCGCCATTGGGCGGTTCACGGCGCACGTGACCGTCGCCTATGAGGATCGGATCAAGGCGTACGCGCTGCCCGAGCCGGGCACGTGGCCGGCGGGGCGCTTGGTCCTGCTCCGGCGTCGTGATCGGATGCCGGGGTATGAGGAAGTCGTGGCGTGGGAACTGGGGGGGGCGTGAGGGCCGATTCAGGATGCACTCGGGCGGACGAGCCCCCTTGCGCACCGACCGATTTCTGCTTTGATGGCGGATCGAACGCCCGTACTGAAGCAGGACGACCCCATGAAAATCAATGAAGCTTATCTGCTGATCTGTGAGCGGGCTGCCTCTCTTCGGGAGCTCCAGTTTCGCTCGTTTTCTGAATTAAGCCCCGAACAAGAAAAGCGCCGCCAGCGCGAACACGATGATGTATCCGATGAAATCCACCGGCTGAACCTCCGGGCAGATGCGTTGGCCAGGGACGCCATTCACTGGGTGGGTAACGACCTGTCCGAACTCGGTCCGGAGTGGGATGATGTTCTGGGGCGACAGCATCGGTTGGCCCACGTCAACGAGTTTTATTCGTCGAAGTCGCCGGTGTCATCGTCTTCCCCTTCCGCTGCCTTTTCCTCCGGATCGTCGGCACCGTTTTTATCTTGAGTCAGTCGATCGATAAACAAACTGTGCGCATCCGGGTCGCTCCAGTCGGCGATTCTCTTTTGATTCCGATACAGCACCCCGTCCATCACAAGGAAGTGGACTTCAAGCGGCATCACCCCGGCAAGAAGGCCAGACGCTGGGTGGTAGAGGTTAGCCACAGCTGGTTCAACCGCTTCCGCAAGCTTCTGGTGCGCTACGAGAAGCTGGCGCGTAGCTTCTTGGCGCTCAACCATCTCGCCGCCGCGATCATCGCCTTCCGCAAAGTGCCTCTGAAGGTCAACGTAGTTTACGGATAGGTTCTTAGCTTGAATTCGCGGACCTCTGTGGACGATACGAGCAGCACGTGCCGCAGCGGCGGCGAAGGGACGCCGCCGAGAATTCCCTGCGTCGGCTCCAGTTCGAGGCGCTCCCGAGGTCCCAGGGGGGCTTGCATGTCTTTACCAAAAGGTGCTGAACGGTCATCGAGACGGAAGCCGGAAGCAAGAAGGTCGTCTCCGAGGCGCTCAGCATAGCGGGCATCGGTCCTTATCGCGTCCGCGTCCGTTTCTGCTGCCGAGCTGCAACGGATGCATTGCTCGCGTGCCGTTCCGCGCGCTAACGGCTTATACGGATGAACGTTCGCTTTGCCACGGGGAAATGTGCGCCTGAACCGGCCGCGGCGAATCCGTCGTCATCCGGAGCAGAACGCATCGCGCAGCCGGCGTGAGTTGCTGCAGCACGTAGCCCTCAAGCCCGTCCACCACGAACGTCATTGCCGCGTGGCGCAGCGCCGCGGTCGCGTCCAGCTAGACGAGGACTTGCAGACCGTGCTTCCGGACGATCATGAGTAGCTTGAGCGCCATACCACTCGGTCGCTTTGCGCCTGTTTCCCACTTTTCTACGGTGCTTTCGCTCGTATTGAGGTAACGAGCAAACACCGGCTGACTGATGTTGTTGACCTCGCGGAGTTGCTTGATCTGCTCGGGCTCGATTTCACTCGGAACAACCAGATGGCGAGCGTCGAAGTCACGCATCGTTGCCTTGTCGAGCGCCCCGACCTTTTGAAGCATCGCCGCAGACGAGTGCAGAGCCTCGGAAATCTCACTCTTAAACTTGCTCTTCATAGTCATGACAAATCTCCGTCAGGTCTTTGTCTCCCAGGAGCTGCGCGATCTGCTTCCCAGTCAGCGTGGCGTAGCTCTTTGCGAGGGTGCGAAAGTCTTCCAGTTCATCATCCTCAATGTTGTCTCGATCCTTCTTTGCGAAAAGATATTCGTAAATCCAGTATCGACCGCCCTTGGCGAGGATGATGCTCCGGTACATGTTATTGTTCAGGCGTTTCTTGAAGACGCCGCCGCCCAAATCGTCGGCTTGACCCTTCATCACTTCCTGAATCGCTTCGCAAAGCTCCTCATCCTTGATTCGCGCTTTGCGCGCCGCCTTGGAAAACCAAGCAGTCTTGAACGTCCGCCTGGTTTCGTCAGGATCGAGCATGGTTAAATGTAGCACCCAGTGCTATCTAAATCAAGGTGCGCGATAGCCTGACCTCAACAGGTCACTGGCTTGTATCTGCGGGCTATTACAGTTCCCGCCATGAAGGAAACCCCGGCTTTCCTGCTCGCGAGTCCGCTGGCTACAGTACGTCTGCGTTCACTGTCGGAAGCGAGCGCGCCTGCAGCGGTCGAAGGCCCGCGCTGCTGGCGGTGGACCCCGGAGGGCAACACCGGTGGTGCCAACGTCAGCGCGATGCACCCAATGCCTGTGCTGGCGAACCTGCGCGCGATCCTCGATGCGGACCGTTCGACGTAGAGCGGAGGCGCGCGGCTGGATTCATCCGGATGGGGAATGACTCCGATGAACGCCTGAACGTTGGCTGTGTTCGTCGTACGCACCGAAGATCCGAGCAGGCCCAGCGGCAGAAATCGTGGCGGCAGTCCGTACCGCCGCCACGGTTTTCGTTTCAGCGCAGCACGGGCAGCACAAAGGCGAACAGCGCGCCGATCACCGTGCTGGCCAACGCGACCATCCACAGCACCACGCTGGCCCGCCGCAGTCGGGTGCAATGCCGGGCCAGCGTCGCGTCGGCGGGGCACGGCAGCCGGCGCGCGTGCCACAGCACCACGCCGGACACCGCGAGCATCGCGGCCGCCACAGTGAACACGCCGGCCTTGTGCGCCGACAGCCAGACCAGCGCCGGCACGGCCGACACCAGCCCGGCCAGGGCTGCACCGGCCCCCAGCGCCACCATGACGGCCGGCAGCACGCAGCACACCAGCGTGCCGCCGCTGGCCACCAAGGCCGCGAGGCTCAACCCCAGGTTGCGCCGCAGCGCCGACGACGATTCGAAGGCGTCAGCCATGGGGTTTCACCCCCGCCCGCAAGGTCTCCAGGCTGGCGTCCGTGCGCCGGATGCCCACGACGGTGTAGCCCGCTTCGGTCAGGGCGCGGCGCAGTTCGGCGTCGCCGATGTCCGTGCCGTCCTTGAGCGCGACGGCCACCAAGCGGTGTTCCAAGCTGATCAGGACCGCGTCCGTGGCGGGGAACCCTTTGAGCGTTTTTTCGATGCCCTGGGCGCAGAACGCGCAGACCAAACCGTTCACTTCCATTTCGATGGTCGTGGCGGAGGCGGCGACCGACAGCAGAAGCCCCAGCAGCACGATGCTGATTTTGGAAAAGTTCATGAGTATCTTCCTTCAAAAGTTGAACATGGCCATGGCCTGAGGTTTGCCGTCGCGCGTTGCGCCGGCCTCGACCCAGACGCCGCCCTTGAAAAAGCGCAGCAGGAGCGCGGTCTCGGTGCCGCGAACGAGATCGCCGGTGTATCGGCGTCCCTGCACCACAAACCAGGTCGCCACCGTGTCGTAGTCGTGCGCGTAGGGCGCCCAGCCGAGCTGCAGGGTGTCGATGCGGTGGGAGTAGTGGCGGCTTTCTTCGAGGTCCGAGCGGAACGCTCCGTACACCCGGCGCGTTTCGTAGTCGGCCTGGAAGCCGACGTTGCGCGCCAGGGTGCTGCCGGCGAAGTCGTTGCCGGTGGCGCGGCCCAGGCCGCCCCAGACGAACGCGTTGGCTTGCGCGCCGGGCAGGTTCCAGCGTTTGGCCAAGAGGTTGGCGCGGGCCAGTTCGATGCGCCGCTGAGTGCTGCCGTCCTCGCTGTTGAGTTCGAGCCAGCTTGCACCCAGCGACCACCAGTAGCGGGGGGCGTAGAAGGCTTGGATTTCGTTCATGGTGCCGGCCCCGTATTCGGCCATCACCGTCGTACCGCGGGCGAACGCAATGGGTTTGGCCCACGCACCGACGTGCGCGCAGGCCAGCAGCGTCGCCGCTGCCAGCAATCGGGTTTTCATGGAGGTTCTCCGTCAACGGCCGCGCAGCGGCCAGGGAGCGCGCGTGGCGCTCAAGAACACGGCGGAGAGATCAGGCGATCGGAGGTCTCAGCGGCGGTTCGAGCGGCGCCGACGGCGGTGCGGCCAGCGAACCCAAATTGGGGGCCGTGGCCGGCGGTGCCGACGCGGCCACAAACGGCAGCGACGGCAGGCAGCCCGGGATGGCGCAGACGGCGGTGTCGCAACTGCGCTGCGGGCAGCAGTCGCACGGGGCTTGGTCGGTGTCGGCGGCCGCCGCCGCCAGGCCGTGGCAAGGCATGTCGGGCGCAGCCTCCGACGAGGACGGTGCCTCTCCTGCAACACGCACCGAACTCAGGGTGTTCCCGCCAGCACCCACGGCCATACCCGAGACGATCAGGCACAGTGCCAGAAGGACGCGCAGGGACCAGCGGGTGAGGGAATGCAGCGGCATGGTGTCCAGTCTAGCGGGTCGGAACGAAGCCGCTTCTGTGGACCGCGAAACGCACTACGGGTTCGCGCGGGTTGTGCCCAAGGCTTCCAGAATCCGGCAGTTGGCGACGATGCCGCCTTGGCAGGCACTGAGCATGCTGGCCAGCTCGTGCTTGAGCGCGGATAGGTCGGCTATCTTGCGGTCGACGGCATCGAGATGGTGGCGTGTCAGTTCGTCGACTTTGCAGCAGTCGTGTTCGCGGTGGTCAGCCAAGTCCAGCAGCTCGCGCACGTGGTCGATGGGAAACCCGAGCTCCCGCGCCCGCCGCACGAAGCTCAAGCGGATCCGGTCGGCTTGGCCGTAAGAACGGTAATTGCCGGACGACCGCGTGGGTGCGGTCAGCAGGCCAATCTTTTCGTAGTAGCGGATGGTTTCCGCCTTGGTGCCCGTGGTGCGGGCCAACTGGCCGATGTTCATGGGCGTCGCCGCTTGACCTTGTAGTCGCTCCAAGGTTCATAACGGCGGTCCCAGCGATCGTCAAGGGTTCGACCCGCCGGTTCATCGATCCGGAGTGTCGGCTGCGGCCACGACGGCGCTCGCCACGTTTCCGCCGAGGTGTGAGATGGACGACTGCTGTTCCCACAAAGGCCAGGAACTCGCGGCCCTGGCGCTCCAAGCCGATCAGCGCCGGGTGCTGATCGTTGTACTGGTGATCAACGCGGTCATGTTCCTTGCGGAGTTCTCCGCGGGATTTGTGGCGCGCTCCTCCGCGCTGCAGGCCGACGCTGTGGACATGCTGGGCGACGCCGTGGTGTATGGGCTGAGCCTGTTCGCGATCGGTCGCGGTACCCGCTGGGAGGCGGGTGCTGCGGTGGCCAAAGGCGTTCTGATCCTGGTGTTCTTCGTCGTCATCGTCGGCGACATCGCCCTCAAGATCGCGCACGGCGTACCGCCGTCGACGCGCTTGATGCTGATCTTCGGATCGCTGGCGCTTGCGGCGAACCTGACGTGCCTGGCGCTGCTGTGGCGGTTCCGAAAGCTCAACGTGAACATGAGCAGCACCTTCGAGTGCTCGCGCAACGACGTGGCCGCCAACGCCGGCGTGCTGGTCGCGGCCGGCGCGGTCGCGTGGCTCGGTGCCGGGTGGCCGGACATCGCGGTGGGCTTGCTCATCGCGCTCGTGTTCCTGCGTTCCGCCGTGCGGGTGCTGCGCAACGCGTGGCCGCAGTTCAGGGGGTAGGGCATCCCCGAGTAAAAGCGCAGCCGATCTCGCGGACGGACGCGCGCCGACTGCTTGCCGTGAGCCGGCCGCATGCCGATCTGCGCGTAAGCGTTCTGTGGCACCACACTCCGCCACGTCAGGCACCCCGCGGAATCCCCCTGGTTCTGCGGGGTGTCGCGTTTCTGGAGTGCGTTTCTTGGGAGTAACCATGGCCATCACCCATTACCGCATCGCCGCAGCCGCCGCAGTCAGCCTGAGCGTCGTGGGCCTTCTCGCGGTCGTCGTCGCGGTGATCCAACTGTTCGTCCTGCTGGTCAACGGACCGGATCCGCTGACGCGAGCGGCGGGTCTCAACCCGTTCTGGGCGACGCTGATGGCGTTCGGCAGTTCGGTCGCGGTGGGCCTGTTGCTGATCGTCGCCGGCGGCGTCGGTCGCGCGATCATCGCGTTGGCGGCGCCGAGAAGCCCAACGTAATCGGCGGTTCCACGTTTTGTCGGATCGCTCTCGCGTCGGGGTAGGTCGGCTCGCGACTTAAAGCCGTGTTTGCCGCCTCACGCCCCCGATCAGCTTCATCAGGGTCTGTCCGTTGCGCTGGCCCTGATCTTCGAAGTTGTTGTTGAAGATCGCATGCACCTGGACCACCGAGCTCGCGAGCTGCTGGATGGGCTCCGCTAGGGCAGCCAGCTCCTCCGCGTTGTAGTCGTAGTTGAACCGATCGCTGGCCGACGTCGAGTCCTTGAGGTTCCAGGTCGCTTCGTTGCGCCCGTGCAGCCGGACGATCGCGAGTTCCGGGTTGGTGATGGCCCACACCGACGGGATGGAGTTGCGCGCCCCTTGGGGCTCGTCGACGACCACGTTGACGAAGCCGTGTTGTGCCTCGAACGCCAGCGTGGCGTCGCGACGATCTTCCGTCATCCAGCTCTCGTGCCGGAACTCCACGGCCACCAGGTAGCCGGTCAGCCGCTGCCTCACCTCCTCGAGGTAGTCGTAGCTCTGGCGCTTGGCGGTGAACCACGGCGGGAACTGGAAATGCAGCGCCTTGAGCTTGCCCGCGTCCTTCAACGGCTGCAGGGCCTCAAGGTAGCGCCGCCACAGTTCGTCGACGATTTCCGGAGGCAGGGTGTTGGCGTAGACCGGTGCGCCGTCGGCACTGAGGTTCAGGGCGCGCAGGATGTCCTGGGGCAGCGCCCGGCGGGGTGTCTGATGACCCGTCAGGGTGCGGAACGCCTTCACGTTGAACACGAAGTCGTCCGGCGTGCGCTCGGCCCAGAGCTCGGCGTTGCGGATGCTGGGCAGGGCGTAGTACGACGAGTCCACCTCGACCAGCGGGAAGACGTTCGCGTAGTGACGCAATCGAGCCTCGGCGGAGCTGCAGCCGCGCGGGTAGAACCGACCGCACTTGATCAGCGTCGCGTCGGTCCAGCTCGCCGTTCCTACGAGGATCTCGCCCATGCTCGATCCTAGCGCCGGGCCGCGCACCTCGGGAGGGAAAGCCGATCAGATTCGGTCGTGGCCCGTCGCGTGACGGTTGTTCACCGGGGCCGATGCGTGCCGGCTGCCTCGATACGCGGTAGTCTTGATTGCCGCACAGCAATCAAGCGAGCCCGACCCATGACGCCCCCTCCCCACGGCGGCCCCCGCCCCGGTGCCGGCCGCAAACCCGGGTCCGGCTCCTTCGGTGAGCCCACGCAACCGGTGCGCGTGCCGGAGAGCCAGGTGCCGGCGGTCGTGGCCTTCCTGGACGCTTGGCGCGAACAGAAAGCGGTGGAAGAAGAGGGAACCCGGGCTCAGGTTTGGCGTCGCACGGAGCCAGGACGGAACGTGTCGATTCCCCTGATGGGCTACCGGGTGCCGGCCGGCTTCGCCTCGCCGGCGGACGATTACCTCGAAGACACGATCGACCTCAACGCGCACCTGATCCGAAAGGGGCATGAGGCGGCGACCTTCATCGTCCGCGCGTCGGGGTGGAGCATGTTCGGTGCAGGCATCCACGATGGGGATGAAATCGTCGTGGACCGTGCCCTGGAGCCGACCGACGGCGCTGTGGTCGTCGCTGCAGTCGATGGGGAACTGCTCATCAAGCGGCTGCGGATCCGCGGCGGCAAGCCGGTGCTTGTTTCGGAAAACCCGCATTTCCCGGAGCGGATTGTTGCGCCGAACGAAACACTGGAAATATGGGGCGTGGCGACGCGCGTGCTGCACAAGCTCTGAGGTAGTCGGCGAGGCCGGTCGAGGAGGCGGGCATGCGACGGATCGCGCTGGTCGACGTTAACAATTTCTACGTCAGCTGCGAAAAACTCTTCCGGCCGGAGCTGGAAGGCAAGCCGGTTGTGGTTCTGAGCAACAACGACGGCTGTGTGGTTTCGCGCTCGAACGAAGCGAAGGCGCTGGGAATCAAGATGGCGGCGCCCTGGCACCACTACCGAGCGTTGGCAGAACAGCGCAGCGTTGTGGCGTTCAGCAGCAACTACCCCCTCTACGGGGATCTTTCGCGCCGCGTCGTAGACGTGCTCTCGCAGTTCGTGCCCCGTGCGGATCTGGAGGTCTATTCGATCGACGAATGCTTCCTTGACCTGAGCGGCCAGCCGAAGGCCGACGCGACCGAGCTTGGCCAGGCCATCCGCGGCCGCGTGCGGACGTGGTGCGGCATGCCCGTGTGCGTGGGCGTTGGGCCGACGAAGACCCTGGCGAAGCTGGCCAACTTCATCGCAAAACGGCAGGCCGCGTGGAACGGTGTGTGCGACCTCACCCGCATTCTGCCGGCCGCTCTGAGCGGGTTGCTCGCCGAAATTGAGGTGGGTGAAGTGTGGGGCATCGGTCGACGGCTGGTGCCTCAGCTGTCGGAAGCCGGCATCCACACCGTGGCACAGCTCCGCGACGCCGACGCGGCTAGCCTCCGTCAGCGGTTTTCCGTGGTGGTGGAACGGATCGTGCGCGAACTCCGGGGCGAATCCTGTCTTGAGGTCGAGCACCAACCGCCGGCGAAGGCCCAGATCCAATCCGCGCGCTCGTTCGGCGAGCCCACGACTGCGCTGGAACCGGTCCTGGAGAGCGCTCGCGCGCACGTGGTTAGGGCCGTGGAAAAGCTGCGCGGCGAGCGGGCCGTCAGCGGCCGGATCGAGGTGTTCCTGGAAACGAACCCGTTCACGCCCGGCGAGCCGCAGCACCACCCGGTGCGCAGCGAAAACCTGCCGGCCGCGACCGACGACGTGCTGAACTTGGTCGGCGTGGCGGCGCGGCTGGTCCGAGCGATGCACCGGCCCGGCTTCCGCTACCACAAAGTGGGCGTGCGGCTGCTGGAGCTGGCTCCGCGCGCCGCCCGGCAAGCCGGGCTGTTCGACGCGCCACCGGAACGGGAAACCAAACGGGAGCGGCTCAGCCAGGTCCTCGACGCAGCGAGCCAACGGTGGGGGCGTGGCGCGATCGCCCCGGGCACCGCCGGACTGGCCGGCGAGCGGTCGTGGCACATGCGCCGGCTCGCCCTGTCGCCGGCCTACACGACCCGGTGGGCGGACTTGCCCGTCGTGCGGACCTGAGCCGGAGCCACGGCGTGCTCGCGTTCTGGATCGATCCCGACTCCAACTCGGCGGCTACGCGCGCGGCGGAGCCGGCAGGCTCCTGGGAGGCGGTGGCGCGCTCGGTGCTGCCCTCGGGCGGCCGCGTCGTCCGGCCGTTGGCCGGAGCGTTCGTCCTCGTTGGGGCGGCCCAGCGGCCGGCGGTAGTGCGCGCCCACTGGGGCCTGGTGCCGCCCGGAACGAAAGGGGAAGCCCGTCGGGCCACGGCCGCGCGGTGGATCGGTTTGCCGGTGAAGGGACTCACCCAAGCTCCGATGGAGAGCCTGTGGTCCAGCACCGCACGTTCCTGGCGTTGCCTCGTGCCGGCGACGGGCTGGCTCGCCGAGGTACAGGGCCGACCGACCGCCTGCAAGCCTGGGGTTCACCCGGTGGCGCTGGCCGGCGTGTTCAGCCGGTTCGAGAACGCTCAAGGTGAGGTGGTCCGCACCTTCGGTTTGGTGACGGCGTGGCGGGAGGACAACGAGCGCTTCGGGCACCACGGTCCGGTCGTGATCGAGCCCAGGGACGTTGGGGCTTGGCTCGGGAAAGACGCGGACCGGGCGAGGGCACTGCTGGCCCAGCGGCAACCACCGGTCGTGGAGCGGGGGCTGCAGTCACGTCGGTGAGAGCGACATTACTCGGCGCGCGGCGCGTCGAACCGGAAGCGCGGTTAGGCTGCGGCGCGACGAATCCAATAGGCGAAGCAGATTCTTACACCGGTTTCCCGCCGCGTCGGTATGGATGCAGCTCTGCATGTAGGTATTTGCCGGCGACAGTGCTGCAGATCGAAGTGAGACTCATCGAACCGTTTTGGACCGGCGCCATTGCCTCCCTATCTGAGCTCGCAGACGAAAGATCCTTCAGTTTCAAAAAGTCGTAGCCGTTCTGCTGCAGCTTTGACGTCAGGACCCGCAACGTGTTGGACAAACACACGCAGTATGCTTTGCTCGGGCCCTGACATACGGTCTTCGAAGAGACGCATCCAGCGGCCGAGCACTAGGCCCGGCAGTGCCGCCTCGTCCAGCCATAAAATCACAGCAAATACTGAGTTCACGAACCGTTGAACCGGGTGGAACCGTTCCGGCGTCAACTTTTCCCTCCAAAGCTCACGCGAATTGTCTTTGGGAAAAATGTCGCCTCTTTCGTCCATCTCCCGAAGTTCGTTGAGCAACATCTGTCCCGTGCTGCCTGGATTCTTCCTCGCAGTGGCTTCGTCCATACGGGCGAAGGCCCTGTCGTATTCTTCCAGCGCTCGGAAGAACAACACATCAAAACGGGTTTGTTTATCTTTGTCCCGCTGGTCCTGTTCCCAGGCATCCTGGCGGCTGGCGGCGGCAAGGGCGGCATCCCGCTGTTCTTTTTCCCAGGCTGACTGCCGTTCGTTGGCTGCCACTGATTGGCGCTCTTGCTTTTTTTCCCACTCGGCTTGCCGTTCAGCGGCTCTTACCTGCTTGAAGTAGCTCAGCACGCTGAACGCCGCAGCTGCGGTCGCAAACACGGCCGTGATGGGGGCAAAACTATCACCCAAAGCACCCAGTTCTTGAAGGGTGAAGTGATGCTTCCACAGAACGGACGGTGTGTTGCGCGTCAGCCACAACAGGGCCAGCAGGAAGCCCACGAACGCCACTACGACGATCCCGACGGCTGTCTTGGCAGCGTGATCTTTAAGCACGGCATTTCCTCTTAGTAAACCTTTCACGACGCAAGGTTATACTTATCCAACGTCAACCCCCGCTCAAGTCAGCCGCGACGGCCGCGATCGTGTTCCGGGGAATATCCTAGCCATCGACATGGATGTTTAACCAGCGCTGGTAGACATTGCTACCCGCCACATCAGGAGAGTCCGATGCCGCTGATTGACTTCACCTCTGAAGAAATTGAAATCCTCCGCGATGCGCTCGGCTACCGAAAGAAGCATCAGTCTGAGGGCTCGGCACCGCCCGAACTCAAGCGCAGGAACGACGAGGACACGGATCGGATCCTCTCCAAGCTGAGGGAGGCAAAGAAATAGGACGCACTTCTGCAGGGCGACGCCGCGATCTTCTTGCTTTGAAGTCGTACGTCATTTCTGTGGATGGACGCCGATCAATCTTTCCTTTCGCCAGGATCGCGAACCGTCATCGGAACGATCTGCGGCATGCGATTCGGCAACAGCATCGACACCGGCATGGCCAAAACAATCGGTTCCAGCCGGATCGCCTCCGCCTCCATCAGCCCGCGCACGTGATGGAGCGCCATTTCGGCTAGGTGGGCGAGGCGGCCGACTTCGTCATTCCCAAGCCTTGCGGCCCATTGCCCCGTCCAAACTGGGCGAGCATGCGCGATTTGCGGCGGCTTTCCGTCCTCCAGCATCACCGTCACCGTTGCCCGCCCGACCGTCAGGTCGTATCCGGCGTGGGCGGCGTAGTTGTTTCGCATGCGGTTGATGCGCCGGTGGGCCGCCCGCTCATCAGGTTCTCGCAGCACCTCACGGTGGTCCAGGCTGGTGGATCGAGGCCCACAGAAGCAACGGCAATAGGCAACGATCGCCGCGACCCAGAGCGCTTTCCACAGCAGATCCCCAGGCGCCTCGGAAGCCATCTGGCAAAGCTCTACGCACTCAGCCAGGTCGCGCTCGATCAGACCGTAATCCTGTAGTTTTCTGGCATCACTGGGACGCAGCGACACTGGGTAGATTTGTGCCATCGCCGAAGTCTCCTTGCACCGGTGCTTTTATCGGCTTCCTTCGACATATCCCGGTGCCACGATGCAGCAGATCCATCGAGACAACCACTACGTTCCCCAGCTTTACCTCAAGCGGTGGGCTCACGCGGGGCACGAGGGCAAGGTGCTCACCTATCGGCTGCTGGTCCCGCACGAAAACTACCCGTTGTGGAAGGCGCACTCGCCGAAGAGCATCGCGTTCCACCGGCATCTTTACACCTATTACGCCGCCGGTGGTGAAACGGACGAGTTCGAGCGCTGGTTGGCCGATGAGTTCGAAAGCCCCGCCGAAGAAGCACTTGATCGAGTCGTCCGAGAACAACGGTTGACTCCGGAGCACTGGGAACGGTTGGTCCGCTTCGCCGTGGCCCAGGACGTGCGAACGCCTGCCCGGCTTAAGGAGTTTCTCGCTCGACAAAAAGAGTCGTTGCCAGCGCTCTTGGACGAGGCGGTTCAAGAAGCCGTCACCATGATGGCGGACGCCGCCAGCCGCGGAGTTCGGGTGGCATCTACTTCTTCCCCGCTCGCCGCCAATCCATTTCCGTTGAACGTTTCGATCACTACGAACGAGGACGGCAGCGGCACTATAAGGGCGACAACGATTGTCGGCAGAAAGTCGTGGCTGTGGTCCATAAGGCACCACTTGACGGAAACCATCGAGAAAATCTCTCGCCACCGCTGGACGATTCTTCACGCGCCGCCTGGTGTTTCCTGGCCTACGAGCGACAGCCCCTTTGTGCGCCTCAGCTTCGTCGATGCGGCCCGCTATGACTTCCGCGGTGGGTGGGGCGTCAAAAACGGCAACCTCTTGTTGCCCCTCAGCCCAAAGCATCTTCTGTTCGCCACCGTTGGAGAGCGATCGCCGCTGAGAGGCACCACGGTGGATCCGGGATTGGCGCAAATGATGCGAAAGATCATCATCCAGCACGCTGATCGCTACATTTTCGTTCGAGATACAGAGGACGTTGATCTGATTCGTCCTCGCTTGGTTTGTGCCGAAACCTTCAAGGCCGAACAAGCGGTTTGGCAGACCTGGCATGAGGAGCAAACAGCGGCAGAGGCGGATCTGCTCGGCACGCCCTAAGCTAGCGCTGCATCCGATGGTTCAGCCGGCGGTCTGCGGTGCCTCGGCTATGAATGAGCCGGCATGCGATGAGGTCTGTGCTGCATGAGCGACAAGGTTCCTGACCTGACAAACCTGATCCCGAGGGCTGTCCGCACCGCGCGGGCGCTGCTCGCCTGGTCGCGGGAGGACTTGGCGAAGGCCGCTGGCCTGCGCGTTTCTGCGATCGCTGACTTCGAGCGCGGGCGAGGGCGCCTCGGCGACAGCGGCCGGAAAGTGTGGGAGGCGCTTGAACACGCTGGGATAGAGATTCTGGCCAACGGAACGGTTGTCGGCCCGCCGGTCCCTGGGTTGGTGGGATCGGACGAGCCCGGCATGCCGCACGCATGGATGACCGCCAAGGATCTTGCTTCGTGGGCGGATGGCCCTGAAGGCACAGGTCGATTTCCCAAGTTGATCCTGTCTCTGGTTCGGGCGACCCATGGGGCGGCCGTTCGTCTTCGGTTTCCGTCCGAGGAGGCCACCTGGCATCCCGGCTTGGACGGCTACACCTCGACAGACACGGGCAGCAACTACGTGCCGAAGGGGGAGGCTGCATGGGAAATCGGCACCCAGAGCGACAGAATCACTTCTAAGGCCAATGGGGACTACAAGAAGCGGACCAAGCCGCCAGCAGCGCCGGAGCCGGCTAGCTCAACATTCGTGTTCGTGACCCCTCGGCACTGGACGACGAAAGAGGCCTGGGTCAAGGCGCGCCGGCAGGAAAACCAATGGCGGGACGTTCAGGCGTACGACGCGACGGATCTGATTCACTGGATCGAGCAGACGCACGCAGTCGGTCTTTGGCTGGCCTGCGCGATCGGCAAGCGTCCGCCAGGCACGCTCGAACTGGTTGAGGTATGGGAAGAATGGTCCGAGGCGACGGCCACCCCGTTGACCGAGGACCTGGTGCTCAGCGACCGAGACCAGGATGCTGCAGCGGTGCTCCGTTGGCTTCGTGGTCCACCGGTCGTCCTCAATCTTCAAGCGACCACTGCCGCAGAGGTCGTCGCCTTCTTCCACGCCGCGCTCCAGGAGCTCCCGGAGGGAGTTCAGGAGGCCTACCGGACGCGTTGCCTGGTGGTGACAACGGTCGAAGCTGCGCGGGAGCTCCGGACGGCTCCGGCCCCTCTGATTCTGGTGATGATGGAGCCCGAGTCAGGAGTGGCTCAAACCTTGGCGCGGCGAGGTCATTACATCCTTCAGGCTCACGACGAGCGATGGGAGGGCACGGACACAACTCGAGTTCTCGCCCGGCCCTCACGCGACGGCATTTCCAGCGCCTTAGAAGACGCTGGTTTTTCCTACGACCGAGCGCGAAACTTGGCGCGGGATTCGGCTCGAAGTCTGACGGTCCTGCGCCGTTTACTTCCCGGCGCGCCGGGGCGCCGGCCTTCATGGGCGGATCGACCGCCCCGCGCGTTGCTAGCCGCTCTGCTGGTGGGCGGATGGCACGAGGAGAACGAAGCCGACCGAGCGTGCCTCGCCGCGCTGGCCGGCGCGCCCTACGATGCCGTCGTTGCGGAGCTGAGCCCCTACATCGACGGGTTGGACGCGCCGTTGCAGAGGATCGGTTCACTGTGGCGTGTGGCGTCGCCCCGCGACGCGTGGACGTTGCTTGCGCCTCGGCTAACCAAGGCGGATCTCGACCGATTCGAAAGCGCTACGTATGCCGTGCTGGGGGCGATGGACCCTCGCTTCGAGATGGCTCCCGATGAGCGTTGGCAGGCAGCCCTGCATAACATCCAACCGCTTCATTCGGCCCTGATGCGTCGAGGGATCGGCGATGTCCTTGTGTCTCTTGCGGTCTGGGGTGCACGCATCCCGACCGTTTCCGACGCGGCTGGCCGTCCTCGGACCATCGTCCGCAAACTGCTGCACGGCGCCGACGCAAAGCGATGGTGGTCGCTCTCAGGAGACTTTCGGCCGTTGGCGGAGGCGGCGCCTGAGGCGTTCCTGGACGCCGTCGAGCACAGCCTGGACCAGGATGACCCACCGGTCGGCGTACTTTTCGGCCGCGACAAGAAAGCTCTGGGCGGCACCGAGCACCTCTCGGTTTTGATGTGGGGGCTGGAATCTCTGGCGTGGTCGCCGGCCTGGCTCTCCCGAGTGAGCCATGTGCTGGCGCGCCTCGACGCGCTCGACATACAGCCGCGACGGCTGGTGAATGGGCCTGGGCACAGCCTGGGAACCATTTATCTGATCCCGCTGCCGCATACCGAAGCGCCGCTGAGTCAGCGCCTGAAGATCCTGGACAAAATGGCGGAGCGCCAGCCGGACGCTGCGTGGAAGTTAATGCTCAGGATCCTGCCGCGCGGATCCTCGACGATGGCCAGTCCCACAGCGAAGCTGCGTTGGCGCGACGCGTCCGGTGAAACTGAGGAAAACACGGACGACCTGATCGTGCAGGGGTGCACTGAGGTCAGTGGTCGCCTGCTGACTCACGTAGGGCTACAAGCCGATCGCTGGTCACAACTGCTCGACCGCGTTTCGGATCTGTGGCCGGATCCGAACGGGTTGCTCGATGCGCTGGATGCGGCCGAGCCTCAGATTCATGACCTTGCCGAACGCTCGGTCATCTGGGCCAAGCTACGGGAGGTGCTGCACCACCACCGGCGATCCCCTGGTGCGGAGTGGTCGCTCCCGGAATTGTTCCTTGTGAGGATGGATAGGGTCTACGGACGGTTCACGCCAGAGGATCTTATCGACCGCTTGGCATGGCTGTTCAGCGAAGGCGCGCATCTACCCACGTTCGACGCCGATCCCGAAATCCGCTGGGACGTAGAGAGGCGCGCAATCGACGCTGCCCGGCAGGACGCGGCGCGCGCACTCCATGCGCAGCGCGGTCTTGAGGCGCTGCTCAAACTGGCGAGGCGAACGGAAGTCCCTGCCTACGTGGGGAAGGCCCTTGCGGAAATCGGATTGCCGGAGCGCGACGTTTTGGCTCTGATCGAAGCCACGGTTCGAAGTGACGACGCGAAGGAACAGCTGGTCGGTCGTGGTTTGGTCTTCACGTCGCATCGCGAACGAGGACAATCGTGGTCCATGGACCTGTTGGTGCGCGCGCAGGCGGAAGGCTGGAACGACCGCGCCTTAGTAATCGTCTTGTGCGCCCTTCCCACGGAGCGCTGGGTCTGGGACCAGGCTGCACACGTCGGTGGGGAGCCGGAACGCGCTTACTGGCGGCAGGCTCCTTATTCGTGGCGCAGCGACGACCCGGACGAGGCTGCCCACATTATTCGCACCTCGATTGCCATGGGGTTCGCACGACATATCCTCGTCGCGCGATGTGCCGATGAGGTCAGGTTGCCTTCCGATCTCCTCGTAGAGCTCCTGAACGCAGCGGTGGCGCCGCTGCCGGAAGAGGACGATGCGAGGAACGATCTGTCGCGGATTCAAGGCGGAGTAGTTCGGATTCTAAAAGCGCTGGACCACCGGGATGACGTGAGCCGGGACGTGATCGCTGGACTGGAGTGGCGCTACCTGCCGCTTTTGGAACACTCCCAGCGGCCCCCGAGTGCGCTGATGAAAAAACTGTCGGAACAACCTGCTTTCTTCGTGGAGCTTTTAACGGCGACGTTCAAGGCGAGCGAAGAGAGCGGGGTTGTTGACCCCGAACCACCGGACCTCGATCACGCAAGAACTATCAGGGATCAAGCCTACCGTCTGTTCGAGATATGGAATCGAATCCCGGGCAGCAAGGAAGACGGGACCATCGATGGCCACGCTCTTGATGCATGGATCGCCGAGGTCAGAACCATGGCCAAGGTTGCGGGTAGAGAAGACGCGGCCAACGGTCGCTTCGGTTTGGTGCTGTCGACTTCGCCGATGGGCGCGGACGGCCACTGGCCGGCGGAAACGGTGAGGAACCTCCTCGAGCGGGATCACGCCATAGCCCGCCTTGTCAGCGGTTTCCTAACCGGCAAGCACAACCGGCGGGGCGTTACGACCCGGATGCCCCGTGACGGTGGTGCTTTGGAACGTCGGGAAGCTGCCAAGTATCGGGCTTGGGCCAAGGGTATAGAGGATGAGCACCCGCGAACGGCGAAGCTGCTCGTGGGCATGGCCGAAACCTACGACGATCAGGCGCGGCGCGAGGACGAGAGCGCCGATCGCCTGGATTGGCATGAGTAACAGGGCACGTGGCTAACCTACCGACTCTTCTTTCCCATCGCTTGAAAATACCCGTCCAACGCTGACATGCCTCCACTGTCTTCAAGGGCTCGCGCGATCCGCTCCATTTGAAATGATGCTGTGGTCGCGGGCACAACGGTAACGGTTGTGCTTTTAGTAAGGCGAACTTTTCGAAAGGCATAGGGGAGCCGTAGCTGTCCGTTACTCATGTAGATTTCCAACCCGGGCGCGAAGAAAGCAAAGAACGGACGGTCGTCAATGAATACATTCAACGGCGAGAGCACGCCCTGCCCAAGTAGGTCGACCCTGCTGATAATGCAGGCTTGGATTCCGGTTGCCCATGTGTCACCTGACGCCAAAAGGCACAGTCGGATCGACTCAGCCCTTCCATCGAGCCGAATCTCTCGATGCTCAGGTCGGTCGGAAAGGTGCGTTCGGAAGAGCATTTGCACGCAAGCACGGTGCAGGAGCGAAGTGTCGGACGGCACTTCGATGATCTGGTGTGATACGCCTTCACCGGCCGCAGACCGTGCCGCCTCCACGTAGCGAGAAAACCGAATTAGTTCTTCGTCGGCTAACTGAGAACTTGCCTCGCATTGCTTGCAGACAACACGTACGTAGCCGAGGTCGGGCGACTTGCTGATTCTGCCCTGCGGGCCGGTTGCTAGTTTGGCCAGCGGACCTTCCGCTAAGAGAGCAGTGCCGAGCGCGCGAGGAAAAAGGTGCGACCTCGCAAGCTTCGGCACATGTTTCAGACATAGTCCGCAGGTGGCCATCGTGGCGTCGCAGTTCTCGCAAAGACTCGTGGAGGCGCGGCTCTCGCCCATCTGTACGAACTGATCCTGAGCCGCATTTTCACAGGTTGCCCGGCAATCAATGGCAGTCGAACGGTCCGTTCAGGGCTGAATCTCCACCAAGGACGTCAGAAACATCAGAAAAACAAAAGCATTCGCTCGATGAGCGACCAGGTGAGTCGTTCAGCGGTGCAAAAACCCAGTAGCGCCAATGGTAGCTTGCGAGAGGCGAGGCCTCGGCGTGGCGGCTTCCAACACGCGAGCGCTTGGACGAAATTCACTTTGCTGAATTAAGGCGTTGTTGATATTTTTCCAGGCGTGAGCTTGCGAGCAAGAATCTTGGTATTTTAGGCCTGTCGGAATCTTCGACCGACGGTGTCGCGGTGGTCTGGACAGAAGACATATGTGTTGACCATTGCAGGCAGATTGCGCCCGTTCTTTTGTGTTCGATGTTCGTAGAAAGCAGGGGGAACTGAAGTGATGAAAATCGTTCCGTTGGTTGCAAGAGAGGCGATGCTCGTCTTACCGACGGCTTTGTTGGGAGACGACCAACAGTCCGTTGGTGATGAACTGCCTGCTGCTGTCGAGCGCGATGCAATGGGGCATTTTCGTGGTCGACAAACTCAGCTTACGGAGGTGAAACGAGAAACCACCGATGACACCTGAGACAACGCAGACAGGTCGTCCTTTCATCATGGCACACGGGCGGGCTGTTCCCGCACGCCACGGAGCTTCGAGCGGGTCAGGTCGTGGTTACCTGACGGACGAACTTGCCGACGACACCGACAATATGCCGGCCACCGCGGAGCGCAGCTCGCATCGTGAACCGGTGTCGTCCGAGACAAGAGTCACCAAGGTGTCCAGAGAGACCACCGATGACACATGAAGCCCCGATACGGCCGTTCCTGATGAGATATGCTTGTTCGATCCCAACTGGCCGCGGCCAGATACTTCGGTATGACGAGAAGCGCCAGGTGTCGCAGATTTTCGATGGTGTGTCGTGGATAGATGCCGCGGAGACCTCTAGCCAAGTCGAAGCTGGTACGCGATTTACGAGAGTGGCTCAAGAAACAACCGACGATGCCTGAGCCGGCTGTTCTCATCATCAGCACGGTCGTCGACGTTGCGACCGATGCCGTCGTGAACTCACTGGCCGAGCGCGGCATACGCCATCACCGGGTGAACACGGAGGATTATCCGTTCGACCGCTCATTGACGCTCGACTACCAAGCAGCTAGAAACGAAGGCCTCAGTTTTGGAGCGACCGCCGTTTCTCCGGTATCAATTTGGTATCGGCGTCTGCGTTCCCCTACGCGGCCTGAATCCATGGACGCTGGTATCTACGATTTTTGCCTTCGAGAGAATCGCGCAGCATTGCTCGGAGGGCTCTGCGGGCAAAGCGTAAGATGGATGAGTCATCCTTCCGCGGTTTGGCAAGCAGAACTCAAGCCCTTTCAACTTCGTGTTGCCCAAGATGCTGGCTTTAGGATTCCCCGGACGATTGTGTCCAACGATCCAGTTGCCATACGGCAAGCGTACGTTGATTTTGGCCCTCTGATTGTCAAACCGGTTCGATCCGGGTACTTCAAGGAAGGCGATGACGAGTTCTCCATCTTCACCTCGCTCATCGCCGAGGAGCATCTGTCGACGCTGGACTCCGCGAAATGGACACCTTCCATCTATCAAGAGCTTGTTCCTAAACGCTACGATGTGCGCGTCACGTGCGTGGGTAGGCGCCTGTTCTCGGCGGCTATTCACTCGCAGACCGATCCAGCCGCAGTAGTTGATTGGCGACGGACGGACAACCCTCTGTTGCCCCACTCCCGACTTGATCTGCCCGTTGAAGTATCGGACCGTGTTCTGGATCTGATGGAGCGACTGGGGCTTTCGTTCGGCTGTGTCGACCTCGTCCTGACTCCGTCAAACGAGTACGTTTTTCTAGAGGTCAATCCCAGTGGCCAATGGCTGTGGCTGGATGACCAGCTGGATTTCGGTATCTCGTCGGCTGTGGCCGCATGGCTTGCGAGGGACTAGAAATGGACACGTCTGTAATTCTCATCATCGTTGCGGGATTGCTTCTGTTCCGCGTGTTGACGAAGAAAGCTTTCAGAGAAGAGCTCGGCGATTTTATCGTGCCGTTTGCTTATTCGGGCAAGAACGACGTGGATGAAGAAAAGCGCAGGCGTGATCAAGAGCTGAAGGTGGTCGAAGAACGAATCAAGCACGCCGAACCAGAGGCCCTGGAGCACGTGGTTGCCGGCTTGGTAGGGTTGCTCAATGCTGACGAAGGACGTCGCGGCAACGTGGATTCTCGGCTGTCGACCATGGTTGGCTTGGCCTCAATTGCCGGTACCGTCGTGATCGGGCTGATCGTGAGTCAGGCAGCAGGTACGCTCAAGCTCGCGGGAGTGGGGCGGTGGGTGGTGGGTGCAGCGGCTCTTTACTTGGTGTTGCAGCTTTGTGTGGCGATTGTCTGGGCCTTGATTGGTCAGGCACGTAGAGGTTACTACTCTGATACGGTGAAAGATTTCCTGCCACGTCTTGAAGGCTCGAAAGAGACGTGGTTGCGGGAGCGCATCGTCACTTTGTTGCGTACGCTGCAGCACAACGTGACTGTTACCAACATCAAAGTTACGGCGATGGCAGTCGCTCATCGCGCGGCAATGAACTTCGTGGGTGCGCTGTTCTTTCTGGCTGCAGCAAGTACGTTTCTGGTACCGCCGGCGTCAAGCGATACGGCATTGCTACAATCCCTCGAATCGAATGCGAAATTGCGAGAGTTGCTCCGCGGTCCGCCCGGCTCCCAAGGCCCAGCTGGCCCAGCAGGGAGCCAGGGTCCGCAGGGTGCTCCCGGGCCGCGAGGCATAGACGCAGTCAATCCCTCCCCGGGGAAGGTCCCTCGACCCAGGCCAGAACGTTTGTAGAGAGCTTCGCCAGCGAAACCATGCCTGGCTTGATCCGGGGGCGGATTTGTCCTGTATAGGCCTCATCCAAAAGCAGAAAAAATACGCCGCACTCTCGGCGAGAGCTACGCCGATGTCTACAAGGGCAGTCGTCAGAGCAAGCGCGTTGACTGTTTGACGCGACCGAACCAATTCGTCCAGCACCGCTCAAGCTGATCCTGGGCATTCCGATCCAGTCCAAATTGCTTACGCAGAAGTATTCACCAGTGGTGAAGAAGCTCTGCGGCTGCAAGCGTGAACCGCCCCGGCTTCCCCGGGCGCGAGCCGGCCAGTTGGGTGCTGAGCGATGGGTTCAGAATGCTGGCGGCGTCGGTCTGCTTTACCCATCGTGCCGCGCTGAGCGTGTGAACCTCGTGGTGTATACGGATTCGTTGACGTCTGCAGATCGGCTGGGCGTCTTCGATCCCGAGGGGCGATTGCCCACGGATCAATCAAGCTAGACCGTAGCCGCTGATCGCCTCTGCAGGGCGGCCACTGACTTTGTTTTGGGGGTATCTATTCAGTTCGAAAAGGCGGATGACGAAAAAGTCATCGAGCGACTAAACCGCAAACTGAATGGAGCGGACTGCTGTGGGCATTGGTCACCGCGCACTATTGACGAGCTCGTAGCCAAAGGCTTCGTAATGTCCAAGGCATAGAAAAGCGCTGCCTGCCGCAGGGTGCCAATTTATCTACCGCTGAGGCTAACTCCGAACCTGATTGGCACGAGCAGCTATAACTAATCGAAAGCTAAACGCGGTTCTTTCAGAAGCGCTGACGAAGGTTGACATGTTCTATCGGCTGACAAGTCAGGGTCTAACGTTGTGCGCCGAAACGACGATCTACACAAGCTCAATCTGGTGGGGCAAAAGCAAATCCCATACCCAAATATACTCTACCCCGAAAGGAGTAGTTTCGATCGAATAGATAAACACCATGCCTTTGAAGCTTGGACTTTTATGGCAGCCAGGGTTGCCTTTATGCGCATAAAATAAAAATTTCCCCGGCATATTTACTAATGTCTCCGCAAAAACTCTAAACTCTTTGTCAAGACTCTCCGCCTGGGCTTGAGCGAATCCAACGTCGCCGGATTTCGAGAAATAATACGTGACTGCGTGCGCGCAACGCGCAGCTAGTGTCTCAGTCGCTTCATCACTCCATCTCACTTCCATGTTGAGTTCTCGGCTACTAAGGCCTGAGTGGCTTAGCGGCCATTTTTTGCGTCACCTCGACTTGAGGTAGCTCCGCAACAGCTTGCTGGATGCGTGCTTGCACAAACGCTCTGCTGTCTTCCGTCGACATTTTCCGACTATCAGGCGCATGGTGTTCCCGAATAAGCTTTGCCGCCCACTCGTCGAAGTCTGCGCCGATGGGGCAGGTTCTTGAAGCCAAACGCTTTTCATATGTGTTCATGCTGATAAGTATACGTCAAATAAGCTGAAGGACAAGCAGCCCTCACGCTCGGCTTCTCCGGTCAAGGGCCGGCCCCCGGCCCGAGTCGTCGCTCTCTGCGTTCGCTCCAGCCCGAGCCAGCCGTGGCCCTGCGCCGGCGTTCCGCCGCCGCTCCCCTGACCGCGCCTCCCTCCGGGCGGGTGGTTCCCATCCGGGTCATCGGGACCCCGATGCCCGGGGACCGGACCACGAAGGAAGGAGCGAAGCATGTTCACCGATCACGACGTCATCCACACCTACACCCGCCGCGAGGCCCTCGACGATGGCGTGCTGATCGACGTCACCGAACGCGCCCGGGAAGCCGGTTTCCGGATCCCCGTTGCGGTCACGGCTGCGGCCTGGGCCGAATGCGTCGAATGGCCGGAGACCGAAGCGGCCATCCAGGACGAGAGCGGACGGCTGTGGGATCTGGTGTTCATGGCCGGGGTGGCTGCCCGGGCCGCTGCGCGGCAGGGTGAGCGGGGTCGAATCGCCTTCGAACTCTTCGTGGTCCCGCGAGGAGGGGAGCTGCCGGCGCGAACCCAGCTGGACCTGCACGTCGGGCCGGGCGATCAAGGCGAGCCGGTGGCCACGATCATGGAACCGGGCGAGGACTGAAAGGGACACGGGCCGGTCGCCTCACCGGAAGCGCGGCTGCCAAGTACGCAGCCTTGTTATTTCTGATCGCCTGGCGACGTTCTTCCGAGCCCGTGGTAGCGCTTCGAACGTCCTGCAACCATCCAGGACGGCCGTATGGAACGCCGACGGTCCTCCCGCGCTCGTTCCACGAAACGACTCGGTCGCTGCGGCAGGTTCGAGCGGATGATTTCAGGCCGAGTTTGCTAGAACGGCCGTCGCCGTCTCAAACGCCTGCTCGTCCGTGAGTTGTGCCTGCTGCAAAACGGAAACAACCGCCAAGTAATCGCGCGAGCCGAGCGCGGCATCGAAGACCTCAACGAGCCCAAAGTGCGCCAGGCGCTCGTTGACCGTCATGCCAGCTACGAACTTGTCCATCGAAACCACCTCTCTGGCTCATGACCGACCCCCGCTCGCACCCTCATGTAGGACGTCAGGCAGTGGGGCAACGGCCGGCCGACAGCCGCTTACCGTGGCTTGCGAGCTCTCTCTCGTTCTTCTCGGATCGGCGGCATCCAGGATCCGCCCGCCAAGGATCGATCGGTCGCAGATGAGTGCGTTCAGGGTGCGGTGGTTGCACCGCCGGAGTGACGCATCATCGCAATTTCTTTCCTACGATCGAGTCGAACGGGATGGCGCCAAAATACCGGCTGTCCTTCGCTTCGAATCGATTGTCCCCCATCACGAAAAAATGTCCGGCAGGGACGGTGGTAGAGACATCGGGAGGCTCATGAGTCGGCGACTCATCGAGCGCGATCTTGTAGGACGCCTCGCCGACTTGTTCGTAGAAAATGGACTTGCCGTCCCTTTCGCCGTCGCGCCATCGTTGGACGACGTGGCCATTGACCCTTAGGCCCCAGCCTGACGTTTGAATGGTGTCGCCCGGCAGGCCGATCACCCGCCAGATGTACAGATACGAACCCGTCTCTTCGTCTCGACGGAAAATTACGATGTCGCCCCGTCGGACGCTTTCGGGATAGGCGTAAGGCCGTTTCAACGCGAAGAGAAAGCTCCCCGACGGCAGGCCGGGATACATGCCGTTCTGTGGAATGTGGTAGGTCTTGATGAAGAAAACTCGAACAAGAACCAGCGCGACAACCACGAGGACCACGACTCCGGCCGCTGTCGCTGCAAGGACGTAGCTCAGACGCCGCCTCGATTTCCGTTGGTCGTTCACTCGCATCGATCCTTCTCGTGTCGACCGGTCGTGGTTTCTTGCCGCAATGGGTGCAACGTCATCGATCGGCCCCACCGTGCGAAGCCGTTTTGCTCGGGCCGGACGTCTGCGTGTCCATCGGCGAGGGCCGCACGGGGGAAGCCGTCCATGCCGTGGCGCGCGATCCGGTTGATGCCGCTATTCGTTGGACGTGACACAGATCGCCAGCGCCGTTCCCTACACGCCTGCCGAACCACGCTTGTCCGTCGTTCGACAGACTCAGGATCTGCTGCACGGGCGACGCTTCGACGACCGCTCCCGCAGGATTCGCGCCCAGCGGTGCAGCCGTCAGGCCAAGCGCGGCGGCGCAACGGGGCGCTGGAGCCGTCGTCTCGTTTCATGAGGATTTCCCGCGCCAGTTTGAACTACGCCACTTCTGCCGCAATAGGGAAAAAACTCTCACGAAAACGGTTCAACGCTAACGGCCAGACGATCCGGCGCGTCAGTGCGTCAGTGTGCCTGCCCCGGCGAGTCCTGACGGCAGCCCAGCACGGCGTAGTCCGTTCAAGCACGAGGCGCCTAACGACGCCCCGTGCCTGAATCACGATCGGCCTTGGCTAGGACAGAGCCAGTTCGCCGTTCTCAGTGAAATACCAGTCGTCCTGGACAGTGTCGTGCCAGCCCATCGCGTGATCCGGTACGCAAGCCGGCCGATACCACCGCAGCTCATAACCGACCACGAAAAAAGCAAGGTTGAAGTCGATCCCGGCCGGTGTCCGGGCTCTGAGTTCGCCCAGATGGATACGGTCGCCCGCCTCGTAGCCCATTTCGCCCACCACGTGAAGGACCGTCCGCGCCGTTTTCATCTCGCCGTTCGAAAACATATAGAACCTCCTCTGTTGTCCAGCCCGGTGGATGCCGGGCTACTGAGAAGGGGCGGCCGTTGAAGGCTCGTATCTCCCCAGCGGTCGCAGAACGCTCGAGGGGCCGTTTCATGCTGGTCGCCAGGAGATTTTTTTTTGAAAGGCCGACGAAGGGGGGGGGCGGCGGCGTCGACGCGCAGGGGGACGTCTTAGGACACGGCCGGCCTCCTGCCACTACCCCCTCCAGCGTTAGAGGAAGGTAAGCAGCAGCAAGCGCGCGAGAAGCTCAGATCGTAGATCCAGTGGTTGCAGATTCCGGTCCCTGGCTCTGGGGCAGCCCGCTGGTCTTGCGCCGGAGGGTGCGGAAGCGATGGGTGAGACGGCCGGTGGCGTCAGAGCGGATCTTTCCGACTCCGTTGAACAGCTTTTGGCACGGCACGGTCCAGTTCACCCGCCACGACGCTGGCGGCGGCGGCGTCTGCTGCCCGCTTTGCCGCCACGAGGTATTCGTCCAGCCGAAGCCACACCACCTCGTCGTCGTCGCTGCGGTCATGCTGCAGCGATTCGACGAACTCAATCGGGCGGCCGGAAGCGCCGCGGACGACGAACAACCATTCGTCGTCGGGCAGCCCTGCGCTAAGCAGCCCCATGAACGACGTGTGGCGGACCTTAGGTTGCCGCCCGCCGCGGAACGGCGGCTCGCTGAAGCCTGCGCCGGCCCAATCGGGCGCGAACAACCCATCCGTCACGGGGGCTACCGTAGCGGCAGCGGTCGATCGCGGCGCTTTCGACGTTCCGGCACCGTCGTTGATCCACGCGATGAGCGCGGCGGCCGGATAACGAACGAGCTTCGGACCCAGTGCCATCCACGTCGGTGGCGATACGCCATCAGCGCGCCATTGCTGCAGCAGCCGCGTCGAACAGCGCAGCAGTGCGGCCACATCCTTCTCCGTCAGAAGCAGCGGCCGCGGGAACTCCGCAACCGCCGACAAAAGTGGATCTGTGTACGGAGGGCTCGTCATGGAACAAAGCCTATCGCATGGATCGACTTGCCGCGTTACTCGATGGCTGGGGAACCACAGGGGAGCCACAACCCGGGTTCGGCAGCGAGACGTGACGCAAGTGCTTGATTAAATGGTGGCCGGGGACGGAATCGAACCGCCGACACGGGGATTTTCAATCCCCTGCTCTACCAACTGAGCTACCCGGCCTGAGGTGTTGCTGCGTGCGACCAGAACGGTCGCAGCGGGAAGGCCGCGTATTAAATCGGGGCGGGCAGGCGGAGTCAAGCGCGGATTTTGGTTGGGCAGAAATTGATCAGGCGGGCGCCGTATGTCTGCGTTCCGCAGACAGTCCGCGGATAGACGTCTTGGCCGGCAACGAATGCCGTGCCTGATAGCGCCGTCGCGTGGGTATGAGCTGTCGCCAACTGCTCAGTTGCCAGCGTGAGGTCCCCGCTGTGCCTTACGAGCATGCCGATCGACAGGGCCTGGCGTTCCCGCTGCTCGCCCCTCTCTGTCTCCCGCCATGACTTCCGGCCCGTTGCGCCATGCGCAGTGGTCTACTACAACTGTAGTACGACAAATGTAGATCCGGACTGGGCATGACGACGAAACCTCAGGATGTGGTGCTCAGCGACCTGCAGATTGCGCTGATGCGCGTGCTATGGGCGCGCGGCGAAAGCAGTACGGCGGAGGTCGCCGAGGTGCTGGCGGGTGAGCGCGGCATCAAGCACACGACGGTGGCGACGATGCTGACGCGGCTGGAGAAGCGCGGCGTGGTGTCGCTGCGGCGCGATGCGCGGCAGGTCTATTACCAGGCGCGGGTCAGCGAGCCCGAGGTGCGGCGGTCGATGGTGTCGGAGCTGCTCGGCAGCCTGTTCGGCGGCGACGCGCGGGCGCTGGTGTCGCATCTGGTGGACGAGGCGGAGATTGCACCCGGTGATCTGGAGAAGCTGCGCAAGCAGCTGGCGCGCGGGGGACGCGACCATGAGTGAGATCGTGGCGATCGTGCTGTTGACGCTGTTGGTGCACGCGGGCGTGTTCCTGGCGGTGGCATGGAGTGTCGAGCGGCTGGGTTGGGTGCGCAGTGTCGCGGCGCGGGAATACCTCTGGCGCAGCGCAGTGCTGGGCAGCGTCGCGAGCGCGCTGTTGCAGGTGTTGCTGGCACCGGCGGCGTTGCCGTTGCTGCGCGTCGCGGTGGCGACGAACGCGATGGTGCAAGGTACGGGCGCGGACATGCCGGTATCGATGGCGCGCACGGGCAATGCCGTGGCATCGCGGGAATCGGCGGGCGCCGACGCATCGTTGGCGCGCGACGGAAGCGCCGCAGAGACGCACGCGGAAGGCGGTCCGGTTCGAAGCACGTGGGATCGGGCGAACAATCGCAGCGAAATATCACGCACAAGTGTTCCTGCCGATGCGCCGGAGCACCTTCGTGCGGCACAGTCGGCTGGCTCGGCGGCCGCCGTTTCGTCGCCGTTTGCGGAGCCCGCGCTGAACGCCGCGTCGGGCGATGCGCTGCGGGCTCCGGATGCACTGGCGATGAGATCGACTGACGTTGCGCTCGTGATGACGCTCGCATCCGGAACCGATCGCACGGCGGCCGCCGAGTTCATGGCGACGCTGCGCGCAGCGGTCTTCGCCGCGCTGCCGTGGCTACTGGGTGCATGGTTAGTCGCTATCGTCGTTGCGGGATTGCGCGTGGCGCTTGCGGCGCGCGCGCTAGGCTACCTGGTGGGTGGATCGTCGCCGGTCGCCTCGACGCAATGGCAGGACGATAACGCCGATCTCGCAGCGAATCTCGGATTGAAACGCGCGCCGGCGCTGCGCCGCAGCGCGCGGATCGACAGTCCGCTGGCCACGCCGGGCGGCGTGATCGTCGTGCCGGACTGGGCCTTGGCGCTGCCGCGCGCGCAGCGTCGCGCGCTGCTGGCGCACGAGCTGTCGCATCTGGCGCGGCGCGATCCGCAATGGCGCGTGGCGCTGGCGGTATGGCGTGGCGTGCTGTGTCCGCTGCCGCTGGCGACGCTGGCGCTGCGCCGCCTCGATGCGCTGGCGGAACTGCAGTGCGATGCCGCAGCGGCGCGCGCGACCGGCGACGGCCACGCGCTCGCGGCCTGTCTCGCGCAATGCCTCGAGCGCCGTCTCGATTCGTCTTTTCTGGCACTCGCCGCGGCCATGGCCGCGCCGCGATCGCCCCTGTTGCAACGTGCCGAGCGTCTGCTCGAAGGAGTTCCCATGTCTTCCGTTTCGCTTCCGCTGCGCGCGCGTCTTGCGCCGCTCGCCGCCGTGCTGATCGCGGCGCTCGCCGTGCCGGCGTTCGTCGTGCAGGAGTCGGTCGCCGCCGGGCGCGAGGTCGTGCCGGACGCGCGTCCCGCCACGCCGGCTACACCCGCTGCACCCGCTACACCAGCCGCGCCGTCAAAACCCCGCAAGGGCGACTGCGACGTGCTGATCGGAAGCTGCACGTCGATACATAGCCACGATGGCGACATGACGATCACGCTCGGCGAAACCGGTCGACGCCTGCGCTACGAATCCACGGGACAGGTGCGTTTCAACGCACAGGACACGGCGCTGGAATCGCTCGGCAGCGGCGCGCGCGCGTCCTGGGAAGAAACCGCGGGCCGCGAGACGCGCAAGGTCGAGTACACGGGCACAGGCACCGCGCTGCAGGTGCGTTACTGGCATAACGGCACGGAGCAGGCGCTCGACGCCGACGGCCAGGCGTGGATCGCGCGCATCGTGCCGCAACTGCTGCGCGAGGCAGCGATCGACGTCGAGGGCCGCGTGTCGCGATTGCATGCGCGCGGCGGTACCGATGCGGTGCTGGCCGAGGTCGCGCTGATCCGCTCGGATTTCGCCAAGGGCCGCTATCTGGCCGAGTTGCTGCGCACGCGCAAGCTCGCCGGCGCGGAACTCGACCGTGCCTTGCAGCAGGTCTCGAAGATGGGCTCGGATTACGAGAAGCGCCAGGTGCTGTCGGCGGTGCTCGCGAGCCAGCAGGTGGGGCGGACGCAGTGGCTGGCCGTGATGGCGACGGTCGCGGATATCGGTTCGGATTTCGAACGTTCGCAATTGCTCGTCGACAGCGCCAGTCGCGTAGCCAATGACGGCGAGTTGCGCGCGGCCTGGCTCAAGGCCGCGACCGAGACTGGCTCGGATTTCGAACGCCGCCGCAGTCTGGACGCGCTGCTCGACGAATCGCGCGACGATGCGGCGCTGATCGAGGTCATCGAGGCGGGCAGCGGCATCGGTTCGGATTTCGAGTTGCGCGAATTGCTGAGCCATGTGGCACGCAAGGCCGGCGACACGAACACGATCGCCGTGCCTTACGCGAAGACGGCCAAGCGCCTGGGTTCGGATTTCGAACGGCGCGAGGCGCTCGTCGCGCTGGTGCGCGCGGGCACGCTCGAGCGCGATGGTGCGCTGGCGGTGCTGGATGCGGCATCGGGCATCGGTTCGGACTTCGAATGCAGCGCCGTGCTGGTGGAAGTCGCCCGGCGTCTGTCCGGCGACGCGGCGGTGCGCGAGCGGCTGCTGCAACTGGCCGGCCGGTTGTCGGGCCATGAGCGCGAACAAGTGGAGAACGCCGCAGGTGTGGTGCGCGGCTGAAAGCTCCCTCTCCCCGACGCGCTTACGCGCCGGGGAGAGGGTGGGGTGAAGGGGAGTAGCCAGTCGTGCGTCGATGACACTGTTCCGCTGCGACGATAGTGATGCGTGGATTGCGTCGGAGCAGGGTGCCGGATCTCGTCGTCGTCGCAGTTAGCTCGCTTGTTGCCTGGCCGAACCGCGACGGAACAACGGTTCTGTCGGACACTGATGCGCCGTTGCAGCCCTCGTGGCGTCAACCTGAACTTTTCTTCATCAAGTTCTGCAACACTGCCTGCGACCCTGGAGCCCCCGCGGTCCGTCCCCATGTGCGAGACGAACCTCCAAGGAGTAACCCATGTCGATCCGCTCCCTGAGTGCCGCGGCGTTGATGCTGCTGGCTGTGGCTGTTCCGGCCCAGGCCATGACCGATAGCGAACGCGAGCGCCTGGCTGAATTCGAGCGCTTTGCCGGCGAACCCGTCGGCGAAATGCCGTTCTGGCGCCTGCAGAGCTATGAATCCCTGGGCACCGAGGCGGTCGTGGTCTGGACCGCAGTCAACAAGGCCTGGCTCATCAAGGTGCTGCCGCCGTGCACCGACCTGCCCTGGGCCAAGGCGGTGGGTCTGAGTTCCACCAATCACCGCGTCAGCGCCAAGTTCGATCATGTGGTCGCGGGCAAGGACCGGTGCAATATCGCCTCGATCCAGGCCGTCGACTACAAGGCGTTGCGCGAAGCGCGCCGGGCCGGGAAGGACGCGGCGAAGTAGCGCGTTGCGCGGCGCTTTGTCGCCGCGCGCGCTTGCCAGGTCAGCCGCGGAATGGATCGGCGCCGTGCCTGCCATGTCGAAGGTTGCATGATCATTCGCGTTCGCGGCGCGCGCGCTTCAGGCCTCCGGCGCGACATAGCCCGCCGGCGCGGCGGAGCCTTCGCCGAAGAAATATTTCTCCATCTCGCCCTGCAGAAAGGCGCGGTGTTTCGGATCCAGCGGTGACAGGCGGTTCTCGTTGATGAGCATTGTCTGATGGGCAAGCCATTGGCTCCAGGCTTCCTTGGAGACGGATTCGAAGACGCGCTTGCCGAGTTCGCCGGGCCAGGGAGCGAAGGCGAGGCCTTCGGCGTCGCGGCCGAGCTTGATGCAGTGGACGGTGCGGGTCATGGCGTTCTCCGGCGCGTGGTGCGCGTAGCTGAAAGTCAGTCGGTCTCGGGCAAGGATTGCAGCAGCCGGCGCACCGGCGCGGGAAGTCCCAGTTGCAGGAATTCCGTGGCACCGCACCAGCGCAGATCGTCGCGGTCGGCGACCTGCGGCAGGGGCTTCGCGCGCGCCAGCAGCGGCGTGATGTCGAGACGATAGTGGCTGAAAACGTGGACGAACGATGCCAGCGGCGCGATTGCGTCGAACTGCGTGCCGGTAGCGTGCGCGACCTTGGCTGCTTCGGCCGGCGTCGCTGCTTCGGGCAGGCTCCACAATTCCGCCCAGACGCCCGTGGCGGGACGTCGCTGCAGCAGCACGCGATCGTTGCGGTCGCGCAGGATCAGCATGCAGGTTGTGCGCGTCGGGCTGGCCTTGGCGGGCTTGCGCGCCGGCAATTGGGCGGTGAGCTTGTCGCGCAACGCCACGCAGTTGCTCGCGGCCGGACAGACACCGCAACGCGGCCGGCTGCGCACGCACAGCGTCGCGCCGAGATCCATGATGGCCTGGGTGTAGTCGGCGATACGCACGTGCGGCGTATTGTCCTCGGCGTGCTGCCACAAGGTGCGTGCCGTGGCGGTACTGCCGGGCCAGCCTTCGACGCCGTGATAGCGGCTCAGCACGCGCTTGACGTTGCCGTCGAGGATTGCGTGGCGCAGGCCCCAGGCCTGCGCGAGTATCGCGCCCGCGGTGGAGCGTCCGATGCCCGGCAGTGCGGCAAGCGCGTCGAAATCCTGTGGCAACTCGCCGCCATGCCGTTCGACGCAGACTCTTGCAGCTTTGTGCAGGTTGCGCGCGCGGCTGTAGTAACCCAGGCCCGACCACAGGCCCAGCACCTGATCCACGGGTGCTTCGGCCAGCGCGCGCAGGTCGGGCAACGCATCGACGAAGCGCTGGAAGTAGCCAATCACGGTCGCGACCTGGGTCTGCTGCAGCATGATCTCCGACAGCCAGACGCGATACGGCGTGCGCGGCGATTGCCACGGCAGGCTCTTGCGGCCGTGCCGGTCGTACCAGGCGAGCAGGGCGGGTGCGAAGCCGCTGCTGTCGGTGCCCGCGGCGCTCACTGCGTGCGTGCCGGGGTCGATTCGATGCGCACGCCCTTGAGCGTGACGCCGTCGAGTTCGATGGACTCGATCTGTGCCCGGCCCGGCAGCGGCGGCAGCGCGCTGGCAGTCGGCACGGCCTGTACGAGCTCTTGCCACCAGCGTTGCAGATCCTGCGCATGTATGTCGCCAGCGAAGTCGACGCCGCGCGCCACCGCCTTGCCGTCGCGCAGCAGGGTCGCGTCGTTGACGACGAGGTGCACGCGCAGGTCGGGCGGCGCGGCATTGTCGTCGCTCGCGTCCAGCCAGCGCTGCAGTGCGCTCAGTTCCAGCTGCGGTGTTTCCAGCTGCAGTTCTTCGATCACCAGACTCGAGTCGCGCAGGCTGCTCCACGGCAGGCTCACGTCGAGGCGCTCGAGCGTCAGCAGCGGGGCGGTCTCGCCGGGCAGCGTGAAGCGTGGCTGCTGCAGTTGCAGGCGCAGGCGTGGCCACAGCGAATAGCGCGCGAGCGGCTCGAACTTAAGTTCCAGGCCCAGCCGCGTGCGCGCCTGCTCGGCCAGCAGCGCGGCGACGCGCTCGGGTTGGGCGTAGTGGCGCAACACCAGCGCGGCCAGGACAACGATGGCCAGCAGCAACAAAGCTGCAATCTTCAGCGGGCGGCGCAATCGCATCTATGCAAAAAAGTGGATTGATGGATATTCACGGAGCAGGCATAATGCGGCGGCCGTCGGTACAAACCAGGATGGAGCGTCCGACGGCACTGCTCGCGCCCAAGCTGGCCCCCCTGGCGGAAAGCGTGAGCGGACGTGGGGGGGGGCCAAGCCCCCCCCCCCCCCCCCACTCGGCTGTAAAAACGTGGGGAGAGTCGGCCCCCCCCCGCGGGCGGCCCCCCGCCCCCCACCCCCCCCCCTTCTTCGTATGAATCCCTTTGCATTCAGGCGCCCAGCGCCGGCGGCAGCAGGCCGTCGACGAACGCGGCCGCGTCGAACTCGCGCAGATCTTCCAGGCTCTCGCCGAGACCGACGAAGCGCACCGGCAGCCCGAATTCCTTGGCCAGCGCGAAGATGACGCCACCCTTGGCAGTGCCGTCGAGCTTGGTCACGACCAGTCCAGTCACGCCGATCGCGGCGCGGAACTGGCGCAACTGGTTGATCGCGTTCTGCCCCGTGGTGCCGTCGATGACGAGCAGAACTTCGTGCGGCGCCTGAGGATCGAGCTTCGCGAGCACGCGGCGGATCTTGCCGAGTTCGTCCATGAGTCCGCTCTGCGTATGCAGGCGGCCGGCGGTATCGGCGATCAGCAGGTCCATGCCGCGCGAGCGCGCCGATTGCAGAGCGTCGAAGATCACACTGGCCGCATCCGAGCCCGAGCCCTGCGCGACCACGGGCACACCGTTGCGCTCGCCCCAGGTCTTGAGCTGTTCCACCGCGGCGGCGCGGAAGGTATCGCCGGCAGCGAGCATCAGGTCCAGGCCCTGCTGCTTGTAGCGCCGGGCGAGCTTGCCGATGGTCGTGGTCTTGCCGACGCCGTTGACACCAACGGTCAACACGACGAAGGGCTTGTGCGCGGTATCGACGACGAGCGGTTTCGCGATCGGCGTGACCAGATCGATCAGCGCCTGACGCAACGCGGCGAGCAACTGGTCGGCATCGGCGAATTCACGTTTGTTTAGGCGCTTGCGCAGGTTCTCGACGAGTTCGGTACTGGCGGCGACGCCGACGTCGGCGGTGATCAGCGCGGTTTCGAGTTCTTCTAGCAGCGCTTCGTCGAGCTTGGGCTTGCGCGAGAACAGGCTGCCGAGGTTGCGCGCGAAGGAACTGGCGGAGAGGCGTTCGCGCCAGGTCTTTTTCGCGGGAGCGCTGGCGGCGATTGCGGCGGCTTCGGCGACAGGCTCGGCGAGCAGCGATTCGGTCGCAGCGGCCGGTGCTGCAAGCTCAGCAACTGCAAGCTCGGCGACTGTAGGCGCCATGTCGATGGCTTCGAGCACGGCCGGTGCAGTTTCGGCCGGGCCGGCCGGTGCAGTGCCCGGCAACTGATCGATGGCGTTCGCGTCGGCAACTGCATCCGGCTCCGCCGGCACCGGCGGTTGGGCCGGCTTGGGCGTCTTCTTCCAGAACTTGAACATGAGGCAAGGGAATTCATCGAGAATATCCGGCCATGCTACCACCGACCCGCGGCGCCTCCCGCCGCGGCGGCGACCGGAATCCCCCAACGTGCCAGCAGCGCCCGGCAAGATCCGTATCATCGGCGGCCACTTGCGCAATTCCCGCATCGATGTGCCGGATCGGCCGGGCTTGCGCCCGACTCCACAACGCGTACGCGAAACCCTGTTCAATTGGCTGGCGGCCCACGTCGGCGGCGCGCGTGTGCTGGACCTGTTCGCTGGCACCGGCGCGCTCGGTCTGGAAGCGCTATCGCGCGGTGCGCGCGAAGCGGTGTTCTGCGAACGCGACGCAGGGCTCGTGGCGGCGTTGCGCGCCAACCTGCTGCGGCTCAAGCAGGACGGGCGCAGCCGGGTGATCAACGACGATGCGCTGGGCGCACTCGACGCGCAGGATCCGAGCTTCGATCTGGTCTTTCTCGATCCGCCGTTCGCCGCCGGATTGTGGAGCGCTGCGGCGGAACTGCTGGAGCGACGCAGTCTGCTGGCAACGACCGGCCTGGTCTACGTCGAAGCGCCGTCGGGGGCCGCGCCGGCGCTGCCGTCGAATTGGGTATTGCACCGCGAGACGCGCGCCGGTGACGTACACGCCGCGCTCTATCGCCGCGACGCGGGCTTGGCTTAAGCTTGGGCGGTTAAATCCCAGCCCAGACGGTATCTTTGCGATGGCCCGCGTTGCGGTTTATCCCGGCACCTTCGATCCCATCACCAACGGTCATATCGACCTTGTCAGCCGCGCGGCGCCGCTGTTCGAGCGGATCGTCGTCGGCGTGGCCGACAGCACCAGCAAGGGGCCCTGCTTCAGCCTCGACGAGCGCATCGGTCTGGCGCGCCTGGCGCTGGCAGGCCTGCCCAACGTCGAAGTGCGCGGCTTTTCGGTGCTGCTAGCCGATTTCGTGCGCGAGATCGGTGCCGGCGTGATCCTGCGCGGACTCCGCGCGGTATCGGATTTCGAGTACGAGTTTCAGCTCGCGAGCATGAACCGGCATCTGATACCCGAGGCGGAAACCTTGTTCCTTACACCGGCGGAGCAGTACAGCTTCATTTCGTCTTCGCTGGTCCGCGAGATCGCGCGGCTCGGCGGCGACGTCTCGGGCTTCGTGCATCCGGCCGTGCAGCAGGCATTGCGCCAACGCTGGCGCAGCAATTGACCGTTCCTTCTTTCCCACGCAGGTGATCCTCATGCGCAAGTTGATGCAAGCCGCCCTTCTCGGGCTCCTTTCCGTCCTGGTCCTGTCCGCCTGCGACAAGAAGGAAGAAGAAGCAGCCGCACCGGTTGCGGTCGAAGTGAAGATGCCGACGACCGCGGGCGATCGGGCCGGCTGGAAGGCCTATCTCGTCGACGTGGTCAAGCGCAACATGGCCGGCGTGACCTCGAGCCGTCCCTACATGTATTTCGTGCCGGCCGGTGAAGACCAGGCCGCGCAGGACGAGCGCATCAACCAGCTCGAGAACGTACGCACCGTCGTCGCGCGCACCGTGCTGCCGGGCAACATGCTGGCCTTCGGCGGTCCAGACTCCAAGCTCACGGGCGATCTCATCGTCGATTCGTTCAAGGATGCCAAGGCCGGCGCGTTCAAGGACGTGATCGTGCTGTTCGTCGGCGCCGCCGCCGACCAGGCGCGCGTCCAGGAAGCGCTTGCCGCTTCCGGTGCGACCTACCGCTTCGTCGAAATGAAGTGATACCCGCGGCCCGCGGCTACCGGCGCCTTGCCGGTGGCTGCGGGCCGACCGGCCCCCATGGCACTGAAA
>NZ_JAVTWC010000005.1:0-36357 GCF_032229445.1 Tahibacter sp. | reverse complement strand
GCCCGCGGCGGGTGCCGTGGCGGGCCCACCACACCCGATTATATCAATCCCGGCCGCCCCCCCCCGCGGCGCGCCCGCGCGGGGGGGGGGGGGGGGGGCCCCGACCGGCCCCCATGGCACTGAAAATCACCGAACTCTGCGTCAATTGCGACGTCTGCGAGCCGGTCTGCCCGAACAAGGCGATCTCGATGGGGCCGGAGATCTACGAGATCGCCCCCGCGCGCTGCACCGAATGCGTCGGCCATTACGACGTGCCGCAGTGCATTGAGGTCTGCCCGGTCGAATGCATATTCGTGGATCCGGCGCACGCGGAAAGCCGCGCTGAATTGCTCGGCAAATACGCGGAACTGACATCAATGGAGAAGACGGCGTGATTCCAGGAAAACGCGGCGCGTTGAGTGCAGTTCTGCTGATGGCGGTGCTGATTCCGGCTGCGTTTGCGATGGCTGCCGACAAGCCCGGCAAGGCAGTGATAGCGAGCGCGCACAAGCTCGCTACCGAAGCCGGCTTCGAAGTGCTAGCGGCTGGCGGCAATGCCTTCGATGCGGCTGTCGCGGTCAGCGCCGCGTTGTCGGTCGTCGAACCGCAGAGCTCGGGCATCGGCGGCGGTGCTTTTTTCCTGATCCACCGGGCCAGCGACGGCAAGCAGGTACTGGTGGATGCGCGCGAAACCGCGCCCGCCGCAACCGATGCGAAGCAATATCTCGACGCCAAGGGCGAGCTGGATCGCGACAAGTCGGTCAACGGACCGCTGGCCGCCGGCATTCCCGGCGAGGCCGCTGCGCTGGCCTTCGTCGCCGAGCACTACGGCAAACTGCCGCTGAAGAAATCGCTCGCGCCGGCCATCCGTCTGGCGCGCGAAGGTTTCGCGCCGGATGCGCGCAGCCTCATGTTCCTCGGTCTGCGCAAGGACGTGATCGCACGCGACCGCGGCGCGTCCGCCCTGTTCCTGCCGAACGGCGAAGTGCCCAAACAGGGCTGGATCCTGAAGAATCCTGATCTCGCACGCACGCTGGAACTCATCGCCGACAAGGGCCATGACGGTTTCTACAAAGGCGAATTTGCAAAAACGCTGGTCGCCGGCATCGCCAGGATGGGCGGCAACTGGAGTCTCGAGGACCTGGCGGGCTACCGGGTACGCGAACGCGAGCCCATCGTGTTTCCGTACCGCGGCCACACTATCGTGACTGCGCCGCCGCCGTCCTCGGGCGGCATAGCGCTGGCCGAGATGCTCAACATCCTGCAGGGCTACGACCTGGCCAAGCTCGATCGCGTCGCACGCACACACCTCGTCGTCGAGGCGATGCGTCGCGCCTACCGCGATCGCGCCGAATATCTCGGCGATCCGGATTTCGTGAAGATGCCCGTCGCCGAGCTGACCAGCCCGCTATACGCGGCCGGCCTGCGCGCCTCGATCCACCCGAAGAAGGCCACTCCCAGCGATAGCCTGCCGGGATTCATGGCGCCGGTGCAGGGTACCGACACCACGCATTTCTCCATCATCGACGCCGACGGCAATCTCGCCGCGGTGACGCAGACCGTGAACCTGCCTTACGGCGCTGCGGTCGTCGTGCCTGGCACGGGATTTCTGCTCAACAATGAAATGGACGATTTCGCCCTCAAGGCCGGCGTGCCGAACGCCTACGGCCTGGTCGGCGGTGACGCGAACGCGCCCAAGCCCGGCCGCCGGCCGCTGTCGTCGATGACGCCGACCTTCGTGATCGGCCCTGAGCGCACGCTCGTGATCGGCACGCCCGGCGGCAGCCGCATCATCACGATGGTGCTCGAAGGCATCCTCGCCTGGTTCGACGGCGAGGCGCCGCAGCAGGTCGTCGACAACAAGCGTTTCCATCATCAGTTCCTGCCCGACGTGATCTCGATCGAGAAGGACACGTTCACCCTCGACCAGCGCAAGGCGTTGCAGGAGATGGGGCATACCCTGAGCGAAGGCGAGAGGCCCTGGGGTTTCATGAATGCGGTGGACTGGAACCGCAAGTCCGGCGAGATGCGCGGCGGCAGCGATTCGCGCGGCGTGTCGGGTACGGCGCTGGTCAAATAGTTGCGGAGCAGGTGATGAAGCTGTGGTCTCTGATGGGCAATTCGCAAAAGCTGGACGGCGGCGCGATGTTCGGCAACGTGCCGCGGCCGATGTGGGAAAAGTGGATAGTTCCGGATGTTGACAACCGCATCCCGCTGGCCTGCCGCTGTCTGCTCGTCGACGATCTAGACGGCAAGCGCGTACTGTTCGAAACCGGCATCGGCGCGTTCTTCGAGCCGAAGCTGAAGGAACGCTTCGGCGTGGTGGAAAGCACGCATGTGCTGCTCGATTCGCTGGCACGTGCCGGTTTTGGCGACGCGGACATCGACGCGGTCGTGCTCTCGCACCTGCATTTCGATCATGCTGGTGGCCTGCTCGCGGCGTATGAAGAGGGCCAGCCGCCGCGCCTGCTGTTCCCGAATGCCAGATATCTGGTTAGCCGCGAATGCTGGGAGCGCGCGCTGGCGCCGCATGCGCGGGATCGCGCTTCGTTCATCGCCGAACTACAGCCGCTGCTGGAAGCGTCCGGGCGGCTCGAAATCGTCGACGGCGAGTATTCGCAGACCCTGGGCCGCTCCGTGCGCTTCAGCTATAGCGCCGGCCACACGCCGGGCCTGATGCTGGCGGAGATCGGCGGCGACGGCGGCGTGGTGTTCTGCGCCGACCTGATTCCGGGGCGTCCCTGGGTGCACCTGCCGGTGACGATGGGCTATGACCGCTATCCGGAAATGCTCATCGACGAGAAGAAGCGTTTCCTCGACGACAAACTTGCGCGCGGCGTGCGCCTGTTCTTTACCCATGACACGCAGTGCGCGCTCGCGACCGTCGTGCGCGACCAGAAAGGCAAGTTCGGCACTACCAACGAGCTGGGCGAACTCGTCGCTCTGGCCGCCTGAAGACGGAGGGAAATGATGAACAAGTGGATCATTGCAGGAATGGTCATGGCGCTTGCCGTTGCGGTGCACGCGCATGAAGGCGGTCACGGCGACCACGCGCCGATGGCCGGCCACGAAGCGACGCCTGCCGGCCCCACGCCGATCGCGACGGGCAATGGCGGCGCCTACTACGGCGCGCCCATGCCCAAGTCCGATCCGCTGCTGATCTCGCAGGCGGCGCAGAAGCCCGAAGCGCATACCGCGGCACCGCAGGCATTCAAGGGCCGCATCACCGAGGTTTGCCAGAACAAGGGTTGCTGGCTCGTGCTGGAAGACAACGGCGCGTTCGCGCGCGTATTCATGAGCGGGCACAGCTTCAGCGTGCCGAAAGATGCGCGCAGCACGGCGATCGTCTACGGCACACTCAGCGTGAAGCAGCTCGATCCCAAGGAAATCGAACATCTCGCGAGCGAAGGCAGCAAGCCGCAACCGCAGGAGTTGCAGATCGACGCGACGTCAGTGTGGATCGCAGGCGGCTGATCCGTGCCCGCTACGAGGCCGGCTCAGCCGGCCTCGCAGGTAAAAAGCGCCGAGCCGTGTTCGAGGAAATACAGGCCCGCAAACAGCTTTGGATCGATCGAATAGCCCTCGGCGATCTTGCGGCACAGCCACTGTGCCGCCCCGGCGCGCGGTACCTCGTGTACCTGGATGTCCTCGCCCGCCACACCGCCGCCCGCATGTTCGCGCCGCAGATCCCAGGCGCGCGCGAATGCGATGGTTTCGGTGCTCATGCCCGAGGAGCTCGGCCCGGTCATGTAGTAGTCGATGCGGCCGCAGGCATAGCCGGTTTCTTCCAGCAATTCGCGCCGCGCGGCATCGAGCAGATGCTCGCTTTCCTTGCCGGGCTCGTCGCCGATGAGCCCGGCGGGCATTTCGATGGCACGCGCACGGATCGCCTCGCGCCATTGTTCGACGAACACCACCTTGTCGTCCGGCGTGAGCGCGATGACGATGACGGCCCCTCCGGGGGAGGTGCGTTCGGCATATTCCCAGCGTCCGCGTCGGCACAGGCGCAGCCAGCGTCCGTTGAAAAGAACCTCGGTTTCGTCCATCGTTCCCTGTTCTCCGCCGTTTGACCACCGGAACCTATCCCGTTTTGCGGTGGTCTGTGGCCGGCCTCCTTTCGATCTTCCGGACTTTCCGCATGAAAATTCAAGCCCTTGCTTATGCCGTACTGGCCGTCTGCGGACTGTCGGCGGCCAGCGCTGCCGAGCCGGCGACCAAGCCGGCCGCGCCCGCCACCCCGGCCGTACCCAAGGCCGCCGCAGCCGATACGCCCGATGCCGCGCGCATGCGCGCGGCGGAAAAACTCACCGAACAGCAGATCAAATCCACCACCAACCGCGAAGCGCTGTCGCGCCTGGCCCAGTTCTATAACGGCCGCGACCTGCAGCGTTTCATCTGGGCGATGCAGCGGCTGGTCGAGCTCTACCCGAATTCGGGCGCGCTGCGCTTGCAGCTGGCCGCGGTCTACGCGGGGCAGGGCGACAAGAGCAGCACCTACGATACGTTGCTCAAGATGCAGAATCTCGGTTTCGCCTATTCCGTCGGCAACGACCCGCGCTTCGAGAAAGTACGCGGTACCAAGGTCTGGGAATACGCGGTAGCCAATCTCAACGCCAACGCGCAGCCCTTTGGCGAAGGCAAGGTCGCCTATCAGCTGCCGGCCGGCGACCGGTTGCTCGAGGCCATGGCCTGGGACGCCCGTCGTAAGCAGCTGCTCGTCGGCAGTGCGCGCGAAGGCGCGATCTATCGCGTCGGCAGCGATGGGAAGCTCAGTGATTTCATCAAGCCCGATGCGGCTTCGGGCCTCTACAGCGTGCTCGACATGAAGGCCGACGCGGCCAACGACGCGCTCTGGGTCGCCAGCTATGGTGCTCCGGTCTACAAGACCTATACGGCCGACATCGTCGACCAGTCCTACCTGCTCAAGTACAGCCTTTCCAGCGGCAAGCTGCTCGGCAAATATTCGATCGGCGACAAGACGGGCCATCTGTTCGGCTTCGTCGCCGTGGCTGGTGACGGCCGCACCTATGTGGCCGATCCGGCGCGGCGGGAGATCTACAAGCTCGACGGTGACAAGCTCGTGCTGGTCGCGAGCAACCCGTCGTTGACCGGCATCAGCGGGCTCACGGTTTCGGCCGACGGGCGGAATCTCTATTTCGCGGATCCGGCGCTGGGTCTGTTCGGCGTGGATCTTTCGACGACCACGCCATTTGGCATCGGCCATTCGACGGATAGCCTTGTCGTAGGCGGCGTGTCTTCGCTGTTCTGGTACGACGGCAGCCTCGTCGTCGTGCAGGACAACATGGTGCCGCAGCGCGTGATGCGCCTGAAGCTGGACAAGGGCGGCCGCAACGTGGTTTCGGCCATGCCGCTGGACGCGGCCAAGCCGGAGTTCAGTCTGCTCGGCAACGGCGCGGTCGCCGGCGACGATTTCTACTTCGTCGTCAACAGCCAGCGCGATCTTTACGACAGCCACGGCGTGCTGACGGACGAAAAGGCGCTGCAGCCGGTAAAGATATACAAGAGCAACTTGCGCTTCGCCTGGGATCAGCCGGGCATTTCCGCGGCGCTCAAGCCGATTCCCACCTCCGCTGAATCCAAGGTGCGTTTCGAGCAGCCGGCGGCGGAAAAACCCAAGGCCGACGACAAGCAATAAAGACAATCCCGGGCCGCGTCAGCGGCCCGGCTGCTTTCAGGCCAGCGCGCGCATACGCGCGCGCGTCAGGGGTCCGAAGCGCAACTGCTCGATCAGTCCGTCCACAGCGGCCAGGTCCGGCCTGCCGCAGGCAAAGCTCGACGCGTCCAGCGGTACCGGGCAGTCGCACGCGATGCCGGTAAGGCTGCGGCTCAGGCGCGCGAGCGCGGAGCCGGCCTTGAGCTTGACGTAGGCAGCGGCGGCGCCGCGGAAGCGCAGGAACGGAATTTCCTCGATGCGCGCATAGATCGTGTCGAGACTGCCGAAATGCGCGAGCAGGACCGCCGCGGTCTTGGCGCCGATCCCGGCGACTCCCGGAATGTTGTCGATCGCATCGCCGGTCAGCGCAAGATAGTCGGCCACCTGATGCGGGTGCACGCCGAGACGCTCTTTCACGCCCGCGCTGTCCCAGCGCAGGTTCTTGGAGAAATCCCAGATTTCGTCATGCTCGCCGACGAGCTGGCCGAAGTCCTTGTCAGCCGAGACGATGACGGCGCGGAACTGCTGCGGGCGCAGCGCGTGCACGACGCTGCCGATCAGGTCATCGGCCTCGAAGCTCAGGTCCGACAGCACGCGCAGTCCGAGCGCGGCGGCGACGCGCTGGCAATAGGCAAACTGCAGTTTGAGTTCTTCCGGCGGCAGTTCGCGATTAGCCTTGTATTCCGGATAGATCGCGTTGCGGAATGAACTGGTCAGCGATTCGTCGAAGGCGACGCCGCAGTGCGACGGTCGCGCGCGTTCGAGCAGGTCGAGAAGGAAGCGCGTGAAGCCGTAGACGGCGTTGACCGGCTTGCCGTCGACGTCGAAGAACTCTGCCGGCACAGAATGCCAGGCGCGGAATACGTAGAGGCTCGCATCGACGAGGTGGACGGTTTGCTGACTCACCTCAGCCCTGCCATTCGCTGACCAGGCCGTCCGTGTCCGGACGCAGGCGCTCGGGCGCCGGCTCGCGCGCGGTACCGATGTGTATGAAGCCGACCACGCGTTCGTTCGCCGTCACGCCCAGCGCATCGCGGATGGTCGAATCGTACGCGGCCCAGCCGGTCAGCCATTGCGCGCCGTAGCCGAGCTGCTGCGCGCCGAGCAGCAGGTTGTAAGCGACGCAACCGGCGGTCAGGAGCTGTTCCTGCGCGGGTATCTTGGAATGCGACTCCTCGATGCGCGCGACCACGGTTACGATCAGCGGCGCGAAACTGAAGCGGTCGCGGTCCTTTTCGACGACGGCCGGTGAGGCATCCGGATTGTTCGCCAGTGTGGTTTGCGCGAGCAGGTCGCCGAGACGCCGGCGCGCATCACCGCGGATCAGGATGAAACGCCAGGGAACCAGCTTGCCATGATCGGGCACGCGCACGGCGGCTTCGAGCAGTGCGCGCAATTCGGCCGGACTCGGGCCGGGTTCGCCGAGCTGGCGCGAAGGCGTGGAACGGCGGTCGTTGAGGAGTTTCAATGCGGACATAGGGAGATTGGCCATAAGAGGACGCGAGTCTAGCAAGCCGGCTTACCACGGATACCTTCATGGGCTAGGATGCCGGGGCTTGGTATCGGGGAGTGGCACATGGCGGTGAATGTCGCGGTAGTTCGCGAGACGAGTTCCAACGAGCGCCGGGTCGCGCTGACGCCCGAGGTCGCAAAGAAGCTCAAGGGCAAGGGCGCGACGGTTCTGATCCATAGCGGCGCCGGCGATCCGGCCAGCTTTCCCGATGCCAGCTACAAGGACGCCGAAATCGTCGGCGATGCGGCGGCGACGCTGGCCCGCGCCGACGTGCTGTTCAAGGTGCAGCCGCCGACGCTTGAGGAAATCGCCCAGCTGCGCGAAGGCAGCGTCGTCGTGAGTCTGCTCGCCCCGCATCTGGCGCCGGAACGCACGCGCGCCCTGCGTGACCGCAGGATCACGGCGTTCGCGATGGAGCTGCTGCCGCGCACGACGCGCGCGCAGGCCATGGACGTGTTGTCTTCCCAGGCCGGCGTGGCCGGCTACAAGGCCGTGCTGATCGCGGCCGAGGCCTCGCCGAAGTTCTTCCCGATGCTGACCACCGCGGCCGGCACTATTCGCCCATCCAAGGTACTGATCGTCGGTGCCGGCGTGGCCGGCCTGCAGGCGATCGCAACGGCGCGCCGGCTTGGCGCCCAGGTCGAAGGCTTCGACGTGCGGCCGGAAACCAAGGAACAGATCGAATCGCTCGGCGCCAAATTCCTCGACCTCGGCGTCAGCGCCGCGGGCAGCGGCGGGTACGCGCGCGAGCTGACCGCGGAAGAGCGCGAGCAGCAGCAAAAGGCGCTCGGAGAGCACCTCAAGGGCATCGATGTGATCGTGACGACCGCCGCCGTGCCCGGACGCAAGGCGCCGCGTATCATCTCCGCAGCCATGGTCGAGGGCATGAAGCCCGGTGCCGTGATCGTCGACATCGCGGCAGAGACGGGCGGCAATGTGGAATTGTCCGAAGCCGGCAAGAGCGTGGTCACCGCCAACGGCGTGACTATCATCGGCCCAGTCAACCTCGCCGCCAGCGCGCCGATCCATGCCAGCGAGATGTATTCGCGCAATCTCTACAATTTCATCGAACTCAGCCTCAAGGACGGCGCGCTGACCCTGGACTGGGACGATGAACTCATCGCCAAGACCTGCCTCACCCATGCCGGCGAGATCCGCCATGAGCCGACGCGGCAACTGGTGGACGGCGCATGAGCCCGACCGCCGCAATACCGTTCCCGGCACCGGCCGGGACCATGAGCCACGCGTATCCGGGGAATCGACATGATCAGCGGTGAAATCGCCCTCTATCTTTTCATGCTGGCCGCGTTCACCGGCCACGAGATCATCAGCCGCGTGCCGGTGATCCTGCATACCCCGCTGATGTCGGGTTCCAATTTCGTGCACGGGATCGTGCTGGTCGGCGCGATGATCGCGCTCGGCGAGGCGACCACGGTCACGCAGCAGGTGATCGGCTTCATCGGCGTCTTCCTCGGCGCGGGCAACGCCGCCGGCGGCTACGTCGTGACCGAACGCATGCTGGAAATGTTCAAGTCCAGCAAGAAGGAAGGAGCGAAGTAATGGACAAGGCGGCGCTCCTTTACTACGCGGTCCAGGCCAGCTATTTCGCGGCGGCGGTGCTGTTCATTCTCGGCATCAAGCGCATGTCCTCGCCGGTCACCGCGCGCAGCGGCATCCAGTGGGCCGGCATCGGCATGCTGGTCGCGACGGTCGCGACGTTCCTGCACGGCAAGGTGCTTACGCAGAACGAGCACATGATGACCAACCTGCTGCTGATGGTGCTCGGCATCGGCATCAGCTCGGCTTTCGCGTGGATTTCGGGCAAGAAGGTCGCGATGACCGACATGCCGCAGATGGTCGCGCTGTACAACGGCATGGGCGGCGGTTCTGCCGCGGCGATCGGCGCATCGGCGCTGATCGGTGCGGCGACGCACCCCGAGCATCATTCGCTGACGGCTGCGCAGACCACCCTGGCTGTGATCGGTGCGCTGATCGGCTCGATCTCGTTCACCGGTTCGCTGATCGCGTTCGCGAAGCTGCAGGGCTGGATGGACAAGACCTTCCGTTTCGCCGGCCAGCAAGCCGTGAACGGACTGTTCTTCCTGTCAGCCGTGGGTCTGGGCGCGGCGCTGGTATTCCAGCTCGACACCACGGTCATCATTGCGTTCTTCGCCGTCTCGCTGCTGTTCGGCGTGCTGATGACGCTGCCGATCGGCGGCGCGGACATGCCGGTCGTGATTTCGCTGTACAACGCGTTCACCGGCCTTGCGGTCGCGTTCGAAGGTTACGTGCAGGGCAATGTCGCGCTGATCATTGCCGGCACCGTGGTCGGTGCGGCCGGCACGCTGCTCACGCGTCTGATGGCCAAGGCGATGAACCGCTCGATCAGCAACGTGCTGTTCTCCAATTTCGGCAGCAGCGGCGGCCCCGCTACGGAAATCGCCGGTTCGATGAAGCCGATCGAGGCGGGCGACGCGGCATCGCTGCTGTACATGGCCGAGAAGGTCATCATCGTGCCGGGCTACGGCATGGCCGTGGCCCAGGCGCAACACAAGATCTGGGAGCTGTCGCAGCAGCTGATCAAGCGCGACAAGACGGTGAAGTTCGCGATCCATCCGGTTGCCGGACGCATGCCCGGACACATGAATGTGCTGCTCGCCGAGGCCGGCGTTCCGTACGACCTCATCGCCGACATGGAAGACATCAATCCGGAATTCGGCACCTGCGATGTCGCCATCGTGATCGGCGCGAACGACGTGGTGAACCCGGTTGCCAAGACCGACAAGTCCTCGCCGATCTACGGCATGCCGATCCTCGACGTCATCAATGCGCGCCAGGTCATCGTCATCAAGCGTGGTAAGGGCGCCGGCTTCGCCGGCATCGAGAATGCGCTGTTCTATGCCGACAACTGCCGCATGCTGTATGCGGACGGCCAGGAAGCGGCAAATCGCCTGATCGCCGAGCTCAAGGGCATCGATTCGGGCGGCGGACACTAGGGCAGGTCCGAGCAGGCCCTGGGACTACCTTTCCGGTACGCCGCACCAGATCTTCACAACCCGCCAAACGCCTGCTGAGCAGGCGCTTGGTCGTTCGGGTCCGCTGGGCGTTCAGAGTGCGCAGAACCTGCGGTTCTGGGCCGATCGCTCTTCGCGCCGTCGACTCAAGGTGGCGCTGCGGAATCGAAGGCAATTGTCAGAGGTCCCTGGTTGTCATTGACCAGCCGAAGGCGGCTCGCTTGCCAGGGCACCGTGGCGCTTGCTGCGTAACGGGCCGGTAGCGTGGGCTATCGGTTCGAATCCGCAGCGGTGTTGTGCGCGCCCCGTGATTCGGACCTTCTCTTGCTATCAGACCGTTACGGGTCGCAGGCGCGAAATGATGGTAGCGGACATCTTTTATTGCTGCCTGCACGCGCGCGTGTCCGCGATGCTGAACAACCTCAGGCCATCGCGCCGGAGCGCTCGTCGGCCTTGCCTGTGGCGACATCGTCGGCTACGGCAACCAGGCCGACCAGTGACGCGATCGCGCGCATCATCGGCAGACCGTTCTGCAGGCGCATGCCCTGGCACAGTCCTTCGGCTTCGCGCATGAAGCGTGTCATGCGCGCGCGGTAGTCGGACCACCCGGCTTCGTCTTCGCCGTGCCAGGCCCACAGTGCACGCCAGTCGCGGCCGAGCTGGCCGGCGAGCTGGTGAAGCTGGCCCAGGCGCGGATCCGGCACGGCTTCGTCGAGCACGAAGGTCATCTGCTCACGCAGCTCCCAGGGAGTCATCACCGTGGGCAGGTTGGTCGACTCGAAGCGGAGTGCGGGGCTCGCGACGTCGCCGGGGGCGACATGGGCTGCCTTCCACGGCGCCGCATGGCCGGGCACACGGCTGCGCGCGACGATGTCCCAGAAACCGCTGCCACCGACCGTGTCGGCGACGAGGTGGATGCGGGCGCGGTCTGCCGAATTGATGACTTTGTGGTTGCGCCAGGTGTCGAAGATCCAGCATTCGCCGGCCGCCATGTGAATGCGCTGGCCGCCGCAATGGAACGACACTTCGGGCTGGGTCACGATGGGGACATGAACTCGCATGTGGTCGCGCCAGTAGTAGTCGACGTCTACATGTGGCGTGACTTCGGCCTGGCCGGACAGGCGCATGAGGCGCGAACGGCCGAACACGGCCTGCAGGGAACCGAGCACCTCTCGCAGATAAGGCAGCTTTTGAAGATGCGGTGTCGGCCGCATGCAGCCGCGCACGTCGTCGTTGCCCGGGTCGCCGTCGGTGGCGATCAGGGGCAGCGCCGAATTGCCGGGGAATCCCTGCGGATGCGGCCGCCAGACCGACTCGCCCAGGGCATCGATCTCTGCGGCCAGGACCGCGGCATCGAAGGTCAGCGGCAACTGGATGAAGGGGTATTGGAGTTTCATGGCGACTACGCGGAACGGGAGGGGGTAACGGCCGGCGCGCGGTGCGCGGCCCTGGCTTGCGCGGCGATCACGGCGGTGCGTCCGATGTGGCGCCCGTCACTTCGGCATAGCCGAACTGGCTGACGTACGGTGCCAGCACAGAGGACGCCGGCTGCAGCCATTGCGCGTAGCGCTGCCAGCGGCCTATGCCCTTGCGGTTCACCGGTTCGACGACCTGATGATAGCTGGGCGTGCCGATATAGCCGCGCTTCGCCGCGTGTTCGTGGAACGCGACCATGCTTTCCGACCATTCCAGACCGAGGAATTCGCACAGACGACGCGAAAAGCCGGCGACATCGTCGACGACGTCCTCGTGGCGGGTCTGCAGCAGGTCCAGCTTGAACACGCCGGCGAACCTGTTCCAGGCGGTGAATGCGACGGCGTAGCCTTGCGCGGTCGAGTCGAGGCGCTCGCACATGCGCGCATAGGCCGGCGCGCGGAAGATCTGCATGTAGTTGCTGAGCACCACGTCGCGCGGATCGCGCAGCGCCAGGATGATCTTGGCGTTCGGAAACAGGCGATGGATCAGCGGCAGGCGGGTCATGCTCAGCGGATTCTTGTCGACGAGACGCTTGCCGGCTTCGGCCTGGCTGCGCTCGCGCACCTGTTTCCAGTAGTGCTCACGCAAGGCGTCGCAAGTCGCGTCGTCGAGCTTGCCCAGATCGCGCGGATAGTCATGGCCGCGCTCGCGTATCTGCTGCACGAGTTCATCGACGAACGGGCGTTCGTCCATGCAGCTGAGCTGTGGATGCGCATCGAGTATGGTTTCGAGCAGGGTGGTGCCCGAGCGCGGGAAACCAACGACGAAGATTGGCGACTCGGTGGCTGAAGGCGAGCTCACGCCCAACCAGCCGGCATAGTCCTGCGCGCTGACGTCGACCGGTGGCATGAGCATGGCGTCGAGTTCGGCCTGTGGCGCCAGCGAAGCGCGCAACTGCTGCATCTGCACAGCATGGCCCTGCTGCAGCCAGCTCATGGCCTGCGCCGCGTCCTGGCGCTTGTCGCTGATCTGCGCGAGCGCGAAGAACAGTTCCGGCCGGCGCAGCGCGATGCGCTCGTCGCGGACCAGGGTTTCGTAGATGGCATACGCTTCGTCAGCGTTGCCGCTGCGGCCAGCGATCTGAGCGCGAACGACGTCGATTTCTTCCTTGAGGTCATCGTTGCGCAAAGAAATGCGGGCAAGCAGGGCGCCCGCGTCGTCGACACGGTTGGTGCGCTCGAGGAAGGCGGCGCGTTTGGCCAGGATGCTTGCGTTGTCGGGCGCCTGGCGCTCGGCGAGTTCCAGCGCGTGGCCGGCGGTTTCCATGTCGCCGTTTTCCATGAGGGTCCAGGCAACATCGGCGAGTGCGTCCGGATTGCCGCGGGTCCAGTTGGCCCAGCCCTGCAGCAGCGCCGTCGCCTCGTCGGAGCGGCCGGCACGCTGGCAGGTGCGGGCGGTTTGCGCACGAAGTGTGGCGTCATCGGGCTGCAGCGCGAGCGCGGCTGACAGATGGACCGCCGCAATGTGGTTCAGCCCGGCCGCCGATTCGATAAGGCCGAGTTCGCGCAGCGGCTCGCATTGCTGCGGGTCGAGGGCAATGGATCGTTCGAGAGCGTGTCGGGCGGCCGCGGTGTTGTCGCGCGAACGCTCGAGATAGCCGAGATTGAGCCAATGTTCGGCGCGCTCGGGAAAAAGAGCGGTGAGCCGTTCGAAGATTGCCGCGGCTTCGTCGAGGCGGGTCTGCGCATCGAGGCTCATGGCCAGCAGCAGCAGCGCGCCTTCGTCCTGCGGATTTCTTGCCACGAGCTGGCGGCTGATCTGTTCGGCCCGGGCGAGGTCGCCCGTCTGTAGGGCCTGGAAACCGTTTTGGAGCATGGCGTGTGATCGTCGGTAGGTAACGTTGCAGTATGGCTGCGGCGTGCGATGGCGACAAGACAACCGGCGCGGCGTCAGAATGAAAAAGGCCGCGCGGCTTGCGCCGCGCGGCCTTCATACAACCGTCAAGCCTGAGTTCTTAGAACTTCACGCCGACGCGAGCCCAGTAGAAGCGGCCCACGGTGTCGTAGGTACGGGCGTCGGTATTGCTGTCGAAGCCGTACTGCCACAGCTGGTTGGGCTGCTTGTCGAACACGTTGTCCACACCGATTTCGAGATTGGTGTGCAGCGGTTCGATGTTGTAGCCGAACTGCAGGTTGTGATACGTCACGGCGCCCGAACGGAACGACTGGTCGGCTGCGCCGCCCGGGGTGATGACGGTGTAGCCATCGCCAGCCACCGACTGCGAACCGAAGCGGGTCGGACCGATGTAGCGTGCACGCCAGGACGCGTCGAACGCACCCAGATTCCACGCCACGCCAGCATAACCGCGCACGCGGGCGTAGTTGCCGTCGCCGCCCTGAGCCGAGGAAACGTACGAACCCGCGTTGTTGAACTGGGTCGAAACGTCGCCCTGGACCTTCTGAGCGTTGTACTTCGCAACGTAGGTGGCATCCAGCGAGAAGCGGAAGTTACCCCACGCGGTTTCCGGCAGGCGGTACTTGAAGCTCAGATCGATACCCGAGGTGTCGATGCGGCCCACGTTCTGCGTGCGGTTGTTGACGAAGTTGACGTCGCCCAGACCGGCGAGGTCACGCGTGAACAGGTTGCAGTAGTTACCGAAGTTGTAGCACTGGTTCAGGATCGTCTGCGTACCCAGCGTACCGATGGTGTCGGTCAGGTAGATGCGCCACACGTCGACGGAGGTCGAGAATCCTTCCAGCCAGGCCGGGTCATACACTGCACCGTAGGTGAAGGACTTACCCTGTTCCGGCAGCAGCAAATCGTTGGATCCTTGCAGCGCCTGGGTCTGCGCGGTGGTCTGCAGGAAGCCCGGGGTCAGGCCCGCACACGCCGGATTGCCAGCCTGGAAGCCGGTGCCGTCGCAGGGATCCTGGTACGTATCGGCCGACGGGGTCACGCCGCCGTACAGATCCGAGATCGTCGGGGAACGGAACACTTCGGCCACCGTGCCGCGCAGCAGCAGGTCGTCGATCGGACGCCATTCCACACCGATCTTCGAATTCGTCGTATCGCCGAATGCGGAGTAGTCGGAGTAGCGCGAGCCCAGCGTGAAGTTCAGCGACTTGGCCAGGAACACGTCACGCAGGACCGGGATGAACAGTTCCGCATAGAACTCACGGACGGAGAGTTCACCACTGTTCGGCGACGCGCACGCATCAGTCGAGGTCTGGCAGGTGCCGACGGCCGGATCGGTAATGATGGACGAGAAGTCCGGCTGGTAGTACTGGTAGTCCGAACGGTATTCGCCACCAAACGCGACGCTGAGGGCGCCGGCCGGAAGTTCGACGATTTCGCCGGTCAGGTTGAAGCGCGCGATCTTCTCATTGCTGTAGAAGTGCTTCTGCGGCGTCAGCGAGAGCTTGCGCAGCTCGTCGATGTTGGCGCGGCCGGCGGCGGTCTGGTTTTCCAGGCCGAGCAGGTTGATCGGCGTGCAGTTCGCGATGATCGAGGTCGCGGTGCCGCAGCGCGCCACACCGTTGGCGTCGATGAAGGACGGACCGACGGCGTTGCGCAGACCCGGCTTGAAGTAGTAGCCGGTGTTCTGCGTGTCCTGAGTCAGGCGCGCCCAGCTGATGCCGGCGTCCCAGGTCCAGGTGTCGCCGAAGCTGCCACGCAGACCCGTGTTGAACTGTTCCGACTGGGTCTGGAAGAAGCCGACGCGGTTGCCATCGAGCGACATGCGGATGCCGCCGGAGCTGACGTTCACGCCGAACGGGTTGTAGATGCTGTTCGCCGAGATGACTGCGCCCGAGTCTGCGCCGAGGATCAGCGGCAGCGGAGCCAGTTCGTAGTTCGAGCGGGTCTTGTTCGTGAAGGCTTCGATGTACGCTTCGACGTTGTCCGAGATGCGGTAGTTGCCCGCAGCGAACAGGCCGGCACGTTCCTGCGGGGTGCGCAGGATGTTGAACGGCGAGTAGTCGTAGGTGTCATTGCCCGGACCGGCGCCGACGTAGCAGCGGAAATCGGTGCCGGCGGTACCCGGACGATTGGCGATGCGGGTCACGGACACGTTGGCAGCTGCGCCGGGGCAGGCCAGGCCGAAGCTCGCGGCGACGGTACGCGGAATCACGTAGCGGCCGGTCGGGATGGAGCCCGAGCCGAGCGGGAAGATGTCGCCGAAGTAGTTGTACAGGGCCGGCTGCGAATATTCGCGATCGGCCGCGCTGACGGCGTCCTGACGGTTGTAGGTGACGCCGACAACCAGGCTGCCACGGTCGCTCGAATGGCCGATCGTCAGCGAGCCACCGGTGCGCTCGCCGTCGTCACGGTCGGAAACGCCGTAATCAAAGCTGGCTTCCATACCCTGGAAGTCGCGACGCGTGATGAAGTTGACCACGCCGCCGATTGCATCCGAACCGTAAACGGCAGAGGCGCCGTCCTTCAGGATTTCGATGCGCTCGACCATGTTGATGGGGATCGAGTTGACGTCGTTATAGAACACGCGCTGGCCGTTGATCAGCAGCAGCGTGCGCTGCGAGCCAAGACCGCGGAGCGAAACAGTGGAGGCACCAGAGCCACCGCCGTTGTTGACGCCCGGATTGGTTGCGGCGCCGGCGATCGAGGGGGCTTCCTGAAGCAGGTCGCCGATGGTGAGCTTGCCGGTCTTTTCGATAGCGGACTTGTCAATGACGAAGACCGGGCTCGAGGTTTCGAGATCGACGCGGCGGATGCGCGAACCGGTGACGACGATCGTCTCCAGCGTTTCGCCCTTGTCGCCACCTTCGTCTTGCGCGAAGGCCGGGGCAGCGGTGAGGCCTACAGCGGCCGCGGTGCCCATGTACAGGGCGTAGCGCACGGCGCGCAGAAGCTCATTGCGGTTTTGTCTCATTACACTCTCCAACGTCAGAGTTGTGACACAGATCGGGACTAGTACTTTCCTTCCTGGAAAAGGCCAAGGTTTTTATCTGCCTAAGCCTCGGCAGCGGCCGATACTAACAACATTCGCAACGAGTGGGAATCCCTGTTGCTTATTTACAACAAGATTGTGGCTGGGGTGCCCAGGGGGTGGTTATATTCATGATTTAAAATGAAAAAAAAATGACAAAATGCATCATTTTATGCATTTTTCGCCCCTCTGCGAGAGGGTGGAAATTGCGCCTGTACGTTGCCGGAAAGCTGAATGTCCGGACTCAAACGTTAAAAAGGGGGTTAACAGGAATATCACGAGAGGGGCTGGCGGCGACGCTTTTCAAAGCGAATTCTTAACGCCGCCTCCTTGGCGAGGGCGTCTTGAGTTCTACCGGGAGAGGGCGGATCGGGCCGGTGGCGCTCGATCAGGTGCGGCAAGGCGATGACGGATCGGCCGAAGGCCTCCGCGCGCCGGCTCAGAGATCTTGCTGGTACTGCACGTAGGGCGTTCGAGCCTGGCTGTTGGCTTCGCTGCCGGTCAGCGGCGGGCTGGTCAGAACATTCTGCGCACCGATGCTGAGCTCAGCCTGCCACGGGGTATGCCAGGTCAGACCGAGATCGATGCCGGTCCAGCGTTGCGAGTCGGTGCTGAGCGCGCTGCGCAGCGGGCTGTAGATACGGCCGGTGATGCTGGCGCTGACCGACTCGCTGCCAAGGCCAAGGCTCACCGCCTTCTGTTGCCATAGCGGGCGGCTGCCGGCGAGGTCGGGGCTCAGGCGAATTCGGCCTATGCTTGCGCCGAGATCAATGCTCTGGTTGCTGCCGAAATACCAACTGCCGCGTGCGCCAAACTGGGCGGAGTCGCTGAAGCGTCCAAGACTGTGGGCGGGAATCACGAGGCGCGGCAGGTTGCTGTTGCCGGGTACCGCCACAGCGGGCAGGGCCGAGCTCAGAGCCGGTACCAGGCTGCGCGGCAGCGCCGGTTCCAGCCAGCTCAGGGCCAGGCCCAGGTCGATGCCGAAATCGGTGCCGGCCCAGCTGGCTCCCAGATTGCCGGCATACCAGTGGCCGCTGGTCTGGCGTTGGCGGCTGCAATCGGGTGTCGCGACGTTGAGGTAGCTGCCGGCAGCCAGGCAGTCCAGTGCGAGCGAAGGCTCCGACAAGGTCAGCGGAGCCAGCGAAACGCCTCCGTGCAGATTGGTCTGGTCGCCCAGGCGTACGCCGAGGCGGCCATCGAACAGTGAGGTTGCGTCGATCAGGCGCCAGTCCAGCGCACTGCCGACCTGCGGCGAGGCCGGTGCGATCGGCGACAGCGGCATGCTGGACTGCGCAACCGCGACGAGCACACGTCCGTCGGGGGTGCTCCACATCGGCACCAGGCGCGTACTTTCCGGGTTCGGGCCGCTGGCCAAGAGACTGTCCAGCATGGCTTTCTGGCCAGCGTCATCAGCTTCCGGCACGATGTACTGTGCCGATGCCGCCAAAGGCAGCAGGACAGTCAACGCGGCGGTGGCGAGAAGCTTGCGCATGGATTCAGGCGTGGTCAGGTCAGCAATCGGACTGGACAGGGGGATTTCAAGTTCAACGGCGTCGCGCGGGTTTCGGGCCGAGTTTACAAAAAAGTAACGCGAAATGCTTGCGTTGCGTCACCAATCCGAACCAATTCCGCGCATCCCGGCAATATCGCTACACTGCGGCAGCCCAGCCGAGCCGTTCCCGAGGTTGTGTCGCGCATGCCCAGTTCCAAGACTTCTCCCTACGCGCGTACGCGTCCTGACAGCGACCTGGCGGATGCCGCGTTGCAGGTACTGCTGCGCGCCGTTGGTTGGCACGACGTTGGGCAGGCCGGCGTCGCCTTGTGCTCGGCGCTGCTGGGCGAGGGGGAATTCCGCCTTGTGGACAGTGCCGCGGCCGCCGTGCTGATGGCGCGTCATGTCGCCAACCGCGCCGAAGGTCGGTCGTCGGCGTTGCTGGTTCCGCCGATCGTGCTGATCGACCAGGATGCGCGACAGGTGCGCGTGCTGCAGCCGCTGGGTATTCCCGAAGCCACTACCGGCCTGCTCGATGCGCGCGTTCCGGCCGAAGCATGGTCGAGTGCCGACTGGCACGAGAGCTGGGCACGCGCGGTCCTGTTGCTCGACGCCAAGCTGGTCAGCGTGCGCGCGGCGGAAAGCCTGCAGCAGGCGGTGGAACGTCTGGAGCGTGCCGAGCGCCTGCAGCGCGCGTTGTTCGCGATTGCCGACCAGGCGAATGCGGATCGCGACATGGCCGAAGTCATGGCCGCATTGCATCGCATCGTCGGCAGCCTGATGTACGCGGAGAATTTCTACATTGCACTGTACGAGCCTTCGCGGCATACGGTGCGGTTCCCGTATTTCGCCGACGTCGCCGATTCGGACCTGCCGGACCCGGCGCGCGAATTCTCGCTGCATGAGCTCCACGGCAGCATGACGTGGCATCTGTTGACCGGAGGCAAGGCGCTGCGGGGTTCTCCCGAGGCGCTTGGCGCCCAGGTCGAAGGCCGCATCGTCGAAGTCGGCCCGGAAAGCGTCGATTGGCTTGGGGTGCCGTTGCTGCGCGGCAATCAGGTCGTCGGTGGCATCGTGGTGCAGAGCTATCGCGAAAGCGAGCGTCTCAGCGAGCAGGATCAGGCGCTGCTCACCTACGTCGCGCAGCACATCCTCACTGCGCTCGAGCGTCGTCGCGCGCATGAAGAGCTGGAGCAGCGCGTGGCGGAACGCACCGACGCGCTGCGCGAAGCCAACCGCGTCTTGCAGCAACAGGTGCTGGAACGCCAGCGCGGCGAGCGCCTGCAGGCGGCGCTGTTCCGCATTGCGGAGCTGGCCAACACGACGGACAGCCTGGAAGAGTTCTATGCGGCCCTGCACCGTGTCGTCGGCGGTCTGCTGAATGCGCGGAATTTCTATATCGCACTGGCTTCCGACGACGGTAGCGAGCTGCGCTTCCCGTATTCGGTCGACGAGTTCGATCATGAGCGCCGCACGCGCCGGCCTGGTCTGGGTCTCACCGAATACGTGCTCAATCATGGAACGGCGCTGCTGGTGGATCGTCCGGGCATCGCTCGGCTGAGCGCCGCCGGCGATGTGGCCAGCATCGGTACGCAGTCGACCTGCTGGCTGGGTGTGCCGCTGATCTGCGCGGACAAGTCGGTTGGCGTGCTCGCGGTGCAGAGTTACTCCGAAGACTACGGCTACACGCCGCGTGACCAGGAACTGCTGACCTTCGTCTCGTACCATATTGCCAATGCGCTGGAACGCAAGCGCAATGCGGAATCGCTGAAGTCGGCCTATGCCGAACTCGAACAGCGCGTCGCCGAGCGCACCGGAGAGCTGGCCGCCGCCAACCGGGACCTGCGCGAACAGATGGCGTATCGCGAGAGCATAGAACGGCAGCTCAAGCACGAAACCCTGCACGATTCGCTGACGGGATTGCCCAACCGGACCTTGTTCCTGGAGCGGCTCGAACTGGCGCTGGATCGCTACCGGCGCGATTCGCGACGGCCATTCGCCGTGCTGTTCCTCGACCTCGACCGCTTCAAGGTCATCAACGATTCCGTCGGCCACCTCGTGGGCGACGATCTGCTCTACGAGGTCGGCGGCCGCATTGCCGGTTGTCTGGAGCCGGGTGACGTCGCTGCGCGTCTGGGGGGCGACGAGTTCGCGATCCTGCTGCACGACGTGATCGAAGCCGATAGCGCGATCAGTTTTGCCGCGCGCATCATCCATGCGCTGAATGCGCCGATCCGTCTGGGGCCGAAGGAAGTGTTCACCTCGACCTCGATCGGCATTGCCCTGTGTTCGCCGCGGTACGCCAAGGCCGAAGAACTGCTGCGCGACGCCGACGTGGCGATGTATCGCGCCAAGGCGGAAGGGCGCCACCGCTATGCCCTGTTCGATGAGCGGCTGCATCAGGAAGCGCTGCGCCTGCTCGAAGTGGAAAACGATCTGCGCCGCGCGATCGCGCGTGGTGAGCTCGAACCCTACTTCCAGCCGATCGTGCGTCTTTCCGATCGCAGCCTGGTCGGCTACGAGGCGCTGGTGCGCTGGCGTCATCCGGAACGCGGCATCCTGTTGCCCGGCGAGTTCCTCTCCGTGGCCGAAGAAAGTGGTTCGGCCGAGCAGATCGACTGGCAGATGTTCGAACGCGTCTGCGCGATCGCACCTGCGCTGACCGCGCAGGGCGGCTTCATCAGCATCAATCTGACGGCGCGGCATTTCCGCGTCAGCGATCTGGATCGCGAACTGTTCGCCATTCTCGATCACAACGGCGTGATGCCCAGCCGGATACGCATCGAGGTGACCGAACGCGCGCTGCTGGAAAATCCGGCTCAGGTAAAGCAGATCCTCGACGGCCTGCGCAAGCGCGGCATCAGCGTCGCGCTGGACGATTTCGGCACGGGCTATTCCAGCCTTAGTTACTTGCACCAGTATCCGTTGCAGGCGCTCAAGATCGACCGCTCTTTCGTGGCCGAGATGCGCCCTTATGACGACGGCAGTTCCAGCGCTGTGGTGCGCGCGATCCTCGCCATGGCCGGCTCGCTGGGCATGCAGGTGATTGCCGAGGGAATAGAGACCGAGTCGCAGCAGCAGGCGCTGGAAGCACTCGGCTGCGAGTTCGGCCAGGGCTTTCTGTTCGGTCGCCCGCAGCCGGCGGAGCACTGGTTGGGGCTGGCAGGCTGTTGAGAAACGGCCGGCCGGAGAGCGAGGGCAGGCCCTGCTTCCGCCGTTTGATCGAGAAAGGCGAGGAAGCGCCGTTCACAACGAGCCGCTGGTCCCGGACGGTGCCGTAACGCGGGCTGCGATCGCGTCAACGCGACCGCAGACCGCCTAATGCGTGCTGTCCGACCCCGGCGTTCCAGGCAAGTCGCGCAGCACCTGCTCCAGATCCACGCGATCGAAGTGGTAGCGCGTGTTGCAGAACTCGCAGGTGACTTCGACGCGGCCGTCCGGCTGCAGCGCCGCTTCGCTCTCGTCGCGGCCGAGGTTGCGCAGCACGGCGGCAACGCGATCGCGGCTGCATTGGCAGCCGAAAAACAGGCCGCGTTCGCCGGTGAGCTGCACGTTCTCTTCGTGGAACAGGCGCAGCAGCACCTGCTCGGCTGGCAACTGCAGCAGTTCCTCCTCGCTCAGCGTCGCGGCCAGATGGCGCGCGCGATTCCAGCCGTCCGGGTCGGACTCGCCGATACCTCCGCCCTGGGCCAGCGGCTGCAGGATCAAGGCCGCGGCGCGGCCGCCGCCACAGGCCAGGTGAATGCGGCTGGGCAGTTGTTCCGAGCGCTCGAAATAGCCCTCGATAAGCTGGGCGAGGGCCCGGTGCTCGACCGGAACCATGCCCTGATGGCGCTGGCCGGTGGCGGAATTGTCGATGGTGATCGCGAGCAGCGGCTCGGCGAGTTCGGTGAGATCGATCGCTTCGACCGCGCCACCGCGCCACTGTGCCAGTCCGCGCAGACGGCCATCGTCATTGCATTCGGTGTAGAGCAGGCTCAGGTCGCCCTTGGAGCGGATATGCAGCGAAAGACTGCCGCTCAGCTTGATCGTGCCGCTGAGCGCTGCCGTGGCCGCTAGGGCCTGGCCCAGCAGGCTCGCCACGGCGGGCTCGTAATCGCTGCGGCTCGCCACTTCCTGCCAGGCTTCCTCCAGCTGTACCAGCACGCCACTCACGCCGGCGCGTTCGAGCAGAAATCGATGCAGGCGGTCCTTGGGTTTGTCCACGAAAGCAGTCCTCAGCGTCAGGTCCGCCCAGGTGCGGCCGGAGCGGCGATTTTGCAAGCCGAACGATGGCCGTGGTGTGGATTGTCAGCCAGCGCGCGCGTCCGTGCACAGTCCGGCAGCGCCGCAGCGCGCTTGCTCCGCGCGCCGCGTTTCTGCGAATCTGCGCGGACTCTACTGTCAGGCTCGCGCGTTGGTCGCACGTACCCGAAAACGCGCTGTGCTGCGCTTCGTCTGGCGCTGGGGCTGGCGTCTTGCGCTGGCCTGGGTGCTGAGCAGCGTCGCGCTCGTGCTGGTTTTTCGTTTCGTGCCGGTGGGTTATTCCGGGTTCATGCTCGATCGCCAGATCTCGGCCTGGGTCGCGGGCGAACGCGATTTCCGCCTGCGTCAGCGCTGGGTGCCACTGCGCGCGGTGTCGCGCGAACTGCCGATTGCGCTGGTCGCGGCCGAAGACCAGAAATTTCCGTTGCATCATGGCTTCGATGTCGAAGCGATACGGGAAGCGATCGAGGATGCCGAAGACGGCGAGCGACTGCGCGGCGCGAGCACCATCAGCCAGCAGACCGCGAAGAATCTGTTCCTGTGGAATGGCCGCAGCTTCGTACGCAAAGGGCTCGAAGCCTATTTCACGGTGCTGATCGAGCTGTGCTGGCCCAAGCAGCGCATCGTCGAGGTCTATCTCAATGTCGCGGAGTTCGGCGACGGCATCTACGGCGCGGCCGCCGCCAGCGACGTCTATTTCCGCAAGACGCCCGGTGCGCTGACTGCCCGCGAAGCGTCGCTGCTGGCCGCGGTGCTGCCCAATCCGCGTCGCCTGCGTGTGGACAGGCCGAGCGCCTATGTGCAACGCCGCGCTGCCTGGATCGAGAGGCAGGCGCGACAGCTCGGGGGGCCGGGCTACCTCGACTGACTTCGATGTGGCCGTTTCACTCTTTCTGTCATGGTTCTCGACTAGCATCCGCCGGTTTTCCGCTGACCTCATGCCCATGAAGCAACTTGCCGTCGTCGTTCCCGCCTACAACGAAAGCGAAGGGCTGCGCGAATTCCAGCGCCGCATCGGCCTGGTGTTCGACGCGCTCGATCTGGAATGCAGTGTGCTCTATGTCGACGACGGCAGCCGCGACGACACCTGGCAGGTCATGGAGTCCCTGCGCGCGGCCGACCCGCGCGTGGCGACGCTGAAGCTAAGCCGCAATTTCGGTAAGGAACTGGCGCTGACGGCGGGGCTCGACCACGTTGACGCCGATGCGGTCGTCGTGATCGATGCGGACCTGCAGGACCAGCCCGAACTGATACCGGAATTCGTCGCGCGCTGGCGCGAAGGCTATGACGTGGTCTACGGCACGCGTTCCAACCGCGCTGGCGAAACCGTGCTCAAGAAGTTCACCTCGGCGGCGTTCTATCGTGTCATGGAAAAGTTGACCGACCTGCCGGTGCCGCGCGATACCGGCGACTTCCGCCTCATGAGCCGCCGTGTCGTCGACGCACTGAAGCTGCTGCGCGAACGCCAGCGTTTCATGAAAGGGCTGTTCACCTGGGTCGGCTTCGCACAGACCTCCGTCATCTACGATCGCGACGCGCGATTCGCTGGCGACAGCAAATGGAACTATTGGAAATTGTGGAACTTTGCGATCGAAGGCATTACCTCGTTCTCGTCGTTTCCACTGCGACTGGCGACCTACGTCGGGTTCTTTTCCGCGCTGATCGCATTCGTGTTCGGCGTCGTCGTGTTCTTCAAGGCGCTGGCTTTCGGCGACCCGGTGCGCGGTTATCCGTCGCTGATGGTGGTGGTTCTGTTTCTTGGCGGTGCCCAGCTCATGGCGTTGGGCATGATCGGCGAGTACCTCGGCCGCACGTACGTTGAATCCAAGCAACGGCCGCTGTATTTCGTCGACCGCCACCATGCGGCGACACCGGATGCGGCAAAGCGCGATGCATAGCATGGGCGGCCGGTCCATACGGTTATGGCTATTCCGTCTATAGACTCAGGGCTTTGGGCTGGGGCATCCTCCTGAGGTCCGGTTGCGCGATGAGTGCGCTCCCGGTTCCCGAGCGACGGCGCGCCAGGAGTTCGTACGCGCCGCTAACGATCCTACCGCCGCCGCGTCAGGGAAGGTATGCGTGAGCATACGCGCGGCCGGTCAGTTGCGGAGTTTCCACGCATGCCAGTTCCGTTCGCGCCCTCGCGGCTATATGTCGCCCTGGTCGCCGTTGCACTCGTCACATCCGCGTGTCAGACCAGTCCTTCGCGCAGCCTTGCCGCCAGCGAGCATGAGGAGCACGAGCAGGCCGCTCCGCCCAAGGGCGACTATTGGGCGCAGCGCGCGTCCTATCCGACCGGCGATTTCCAGCCGCTGTGGCTAGCCGAGTCGGCACGCGCGGAAAAACAGATCCGCGCTGCTGTGCCGGCCGGAGACAAGAACTACTCCCGTTCGCCCGTTTCGCCGCTGGCACTGGATCCGACCCGGTTCACCTCGCTGGGTCCCAAGCCGCTCAACGACACCGAGTTCGGTTTCGGCCATGTATCGGGCCGCGTCAACGTGATTGCGGTCGATCCGGTCGACACCACCATCGCGTATCTGGGATCCGATGGCGGCGGCGTCTGGAAAACCACGAACTGCTGCTCGGCAGCAACGACCTGGCAGATCACGACCGATGTGCCCGCGATCGCCAATGCGGCGATCGGCGACATCCACATCGATCCGAACAACCACAGCACGATCTACGCGGGCACCGGCGACCTGCGCTACGGCTCGTTCTCGTTTGGCTCGACCGGTCTGCTCAAGAGCACCGACGCGGGCGCAACCTGGAGCGTGCTCGGCGAGGCGGAGTTCGGGCCGCTGTACGGGCCCTCGGCGAACGGGTTTCCGCAGTACCAGGCGATCGGCAAGGTCATCGTCGATCCGAACGATTCGGCCAAGGTCGTCGTCGGCACCAAGACAGGCCTGTATTTCTCCTACGACGCCGGTGCGAACTGGTCGGGACCGTGCTACACCAACGCGTTCGCCAGCGGTCCGGCGGCGCAGCGCCAGGACATGACCGGCCTGATCGCGGTGGATCTGGGCACGACGACGACACTGTACGCCGCTGTCGGCACGCGCGGCACGGCGACGCCAGTACAGCCCGATCTTGCCAAGAACGGCGCGAACGGCGTCTACCAGACGGCAATGCCGTCCGCGGGCTGCCCGGCGGATGCCGCCTGGACGCTGCGCAACAGCGGCTGGCCGGCGGGCACCGGCAATGGCACGCCGACGACGACTCTCGGCCGCATCGAGTTGGCGGTCGCGCCGAGCGACAACCAGATCATGTACGCCATGGTTGCCGATGTGACCACGCGCAGCGTGAACTCGGTGCTCAAGTCCACCGATGCCGGCGTGACCTGGACACAGACCACGACGGCCAGCGGCTTCACCGGTTGCGGCAACGCCGGCACGCAGATGTGGTACGACGCCGGCCTCACGGTTTCTCCGACCGACCCGAACGTGATCTTCGCGAGTGCCGTGGACCTGTTCCGCTCGACCAACGGCGGCACCAGCTTCACCAACCTGACCTGCGGCTATTCCGGCGGTGGCACCCACGTCGACCATCACGCGCGCGCCTACGTCGGCAACGATCCGAACAAGCTGCTGATCGGCTCCGACGGCGGCGCCTATTACACCGCCAACGCGACCGCGGGTACGCCGACCATCACGCCGATCAATGACAGCCTCAATACCATCGAGTTCTATTCGGGTGACGTGACGGCGAACTTCGCGACGTCGGCGAATCCCGGTGCCAGCGGCGGCGCGCAGGACAACGGCAGCTCGGCCGCGTTGTTCGGCGCGAATCCCGGTGCGCTGCAGTGGGAGTCGACCAACAGCGGCGACGGCACCTATACGCGTATCGAGCCGCTCAATGCGCAGCGCTGGTACTACCAGTCGCAGAACGGAGCGGTGCGCGTGTCCACGACCGGGCCGTTCGGCAGTACCGTCAGTGCGAGTGGCGCATGGTCTGGCGACCGCAAGAGCTTCCTGATGCCGCTGGAGGTCTACAAGCACGGAAACCCGGCCGTGGCCAATTCGGGCTGCGCCGCTGACGTCAACGGCTGCGGCCGCATGCTGGCGGGCACCTACCGTATCTGGGAGACGCTTGCGGGCGCCGTACCCACATCGAGCTGGCAGGCCAAGACCGGCGATCTGACCAAGAACAACCTGATCCTCGGCAGCGACAATCGTTCGTACATCAATCAGATGATGTACTCCTTCACCGATCCGAGCGTCGCCATCGTCGGTACCAATGACGGCAACGTGCAGTACGTGTTCAACCTCGGCGTCGCCGGTACGAACAATGCCACGGCAGTGAACGTCACCGGCGCCAACGCGGTGCTGCCCAACCGGCCGATCCAGGATGTCGTCACCGACGCGCAGAACCCGCTCGTCGGCTATGCCGCAGTCGCGGGCTTCGACCAGAACACGCCATCCACGCCGGGCCATGTGTTTCGCGTGACCTGCACGGCGAACTGCGCGAGCTTCGTCTGGGAAAACAAGACCGGTAACCTGCCGAACATCCCGGTCAACGCCATCATGGTCAGCCCGCACGTGCCGGGCCAGGTATTCGCCGGTACCGACTGGGGTCTGTACTACACCGACAACATCAACGTCGCGAATCCGACGTGGTTCTACTTCGAAGGCCTGCCGCGCTCGATGATCTGGGATCTGGTCGTCGACCGCGGATTGACCACGCTGGTGGCCTTCACACGTTCGCGTGGCGCCTGGGCCTGGCCGCTGCCGACCAGCGGCATCGGCGACAGCATCTTCGCGAACGGTTTCGAAGTACCGTGAACCGGCAGTGACGGCCGGGCCATCCGGCCCGGTCGTCGCTGTTGCCCGCGCCGCGCGTTAGACTGGCCGCCCGGGGTGTCAAAGGCGGTTCGGTCGTCGCCGGATCGCACGCGGAGGCAGCATGCGTCAGGTCAAACATCTGCTGGAAGGCAAGGGCGGCCAGGTCTTCTCGGTCGAACCCGATCAGCCGGTTCTGCAGGCCATACAGGCCATGGCAGACCATCACGTCGGCGCGCTGCTCGTCATGCAGGGTAATGAGCTCGCCGGCATCGTTTCCGAGCGTGACTATGCCCGCAAGGTGATTCTGCTGGGCCGTTCGTCGGCCGAGACGCTTGTGTGGCAGATCATGTCGGCGCCGGTGGAAACGGTCTCGCCCGACCACTCCGTCGACGATTGCATGCGTCTGTGCACGCAGCGGCGCATTCGCCACCTGCCGGTCGTGGCGCAGGGTAAGGTCGTCGGCGTGGTCTCGATCGGCGATCTGGTCAAGGCCGTGATCGACGCGCAGGCGGAAGAACTCGCTCAGTTGCAGCGCTACATCGCGGGTTAGCCGATGCCTGCCGGTCGCGGACGGCGTCCGCGATCGATTGCCAGCACCGGCGCTTTCGCGGACGATGCGCGCCTTTCCCCGTCAGCTGGACTTTCGTGGGCCGCATCAACGACCCCAATCACGAGCGCCTGGAGCGGCTTCTGGCCGACTACGGCGCCAAACTGCGCGCGCTCGTGGCGACCCACGGCCTGGCGCGGCACGGCATCGACGCCGACGATGTCGAGCAGGAGGTCCGTATCCGCCTCTGGCGTGCGATCGAGCGTGACCGGTCTGCGGCCTTTCATGCGTCTTATATCCAGCGAGTGGTAGCCAGCACCGTGATCGACGCCCTGCGTCGCGCCCAGGTTCGAGCTACCGAGCCGCTGCCCGAGGAGTCCGAGGACGGTTTCCAGCCGTTTCCGGATCGGAATCTCGGGCCGGAGGAACGCGCCAGCGGCCATCAGCACGTCGAGAAGCTCAGAAGCTGTCTCAATGCGCTGCCGGAACGCCGGCGCCTGCCGATCAGTCTGCATCTGCAAGGCTTCGCCCTGCAGGAGATCGCGGACATCGTCGGCACTTCGGCCGAGGCAGCGCGGAAATTGGTTTCGCGCGGAATGGACGAACTGAAAGACCGTCTGCGCGAGGTAGGAGCCGGAGATTTCGATGACTGAGTCGCGCCTTTCCCAACTGTATCGCTCGTCGACCCAGCCGCAGACGCTGAGTGCACGCGCGCTGGTCGATGCGGAGACGGCCGTTCGCGCGGCCCAGGGCCGTGTGGTGCCGCACGAGCGCGAAGAAGTGGCGGCGGCCCTCGCCGGGTCTTCGGCGCACGCGGATCTGGTGCAGTTCCTGCGCGCACTCGAGCCCACATCGGCGGAGCTGGCGCAGGGTCTTGCTCGCAATGCCAAGCATGATTCGCGGGAACGCAGCCGTCGCGGCGCGCATCGGCGCATGCCGCAGCGCGGCTGGCAATGGGGAGCGGTTGCGGCAAGCCTGGTGGCGGTCATAGCGTTGTTCGTGATGCGTGACATCGGTCAGCCCCAGGGCACGCTGCAGGCGCAACTACCGCAAACCCCCGGCGGCGATGCGATTTTTGACGGTAGTCTTGATGCCTCTGTTGCCGGCCATTCGGGCGGCGATCGCATCTTCCATTCGTCCGGCGGCGATGAGGTCGTGCAGGACCGTATCTTCTCGGCGCGTTCGGGCGGCTGATACCGATACCCTTGGCGCAGTTCGCCGGCTGCATGCTTGCGAGGACAATGCCTCGTGTCCGGCCGAAGCGCCTGCCGCGTCGATGCCGCTGACCAACCTGTCGTCCGAGTGACAGCTCGCAGCCGGTGGATGGGAGGAACCCCGCTATCCAGCGGGGTTTTCTATGCTCAGGCCGCGACCGAACTCGCGTGCTCGCGTGTCGCGGCAAAGCGGATTTCCGGCCAGCGTTCCTGGGTCAGCTGCAGGTTGACCCGGCTCGGCGCCAGATAGACCAGCTCACCGGCGGCGTCGATGGCGAGGTTGTTGGCCGCCTTGTCGCGGAATTCCTCGAGCTTCTTCGCGTCCTTGGCGTGAATCCAGCGGGCCGTGCTGACGGTTATCGGCTCGAACACGCATTCCACGCCGTACTCGTCCTTGAGCCGGTAGGCGACCACGTCGAACTGCAGCACGCCGACCGCGCCGAGGATCAGGTCGTTGGACATCAGCGGCTTGAAGAACTGGGTCGCGCCTTCCTCGGACAACTGCGCCAGTCCCTTCTGCAACTGCTTCATCTTGAGCGGATCCTTCAGGCGTGCACGGCGGAACAGTTCGGGTGCGAAATTCGGGATGCCGGTGAAGCTCAGCGGCTCTCCTTCGCTGAAGGTGTCGCCGATGGAGATGGTGCCGTGATTGTGGATGCCGATCACGTCGCCCGGATATGCCTCGGCGACGATCTCGCGATCCGACGCCATGAAGGTCAGTGCATTGGCGAGCTTCATGTCCTTGCCTGTGCGCACATGGAACGATTTCATGCCTGCCTCGAAGCGGCCTGAGCAGATGCGCATGAAAGCGACGCGGTCGCGATGCATTGGATCCATGTTCGCCTGGATCTTGAACACGAAGCCTGACATTTTCTCTTCCGCCGGCGCGACCTCGCGCGTCGTCGTGCCGCGTGGCCGAGGCGAGGGCGCGTGTTCGACGAAGAAATCCAGCAGCGGCTGCACGCCGAAGTTGTTCACCGCGGAACCGAAGAACACCGGCGCGAGGCGCCCGGCGAGGTATTCGTCGAGGTCGAAGGGATGCGAGGCGCCTTCGACCAGCTCCAGTTCGTCGCGCAGTTCGCGCAGCATGTCGGCGCCCAGGCGCACCTGCAGTTCCGGGTCGTCGAGCGAGGCGAAGATCGTGGAATCCTGGCGCGTGAAATTGCGCCCCGGTTCGTACAGGTGCACCTCGCCGCTGACCAGGTGGTAGACGCCTTTCAGGCGCGAACCCATGCCGATCGGCCAGGTGATCGGCGCGCACTGGATCCTGAGCACCGACTCGACCTCGTCGAGCAGTTCGATCGGCGAGCGGCCCTCGCGGTCGAGCTTGTTGATGAAGCTCATGATCGGCGTGTCGCGCAGGCGGCAGACCTCCATGAGCTTGATCGTGCGTTCTTCCACGCCCTTGGCGCAGTCGATGACCATCAGCGCCGAGTCGACCGCGGTCAGCACGCGGTAGGTGTCTTCGCCGAAGTCCGCATGGCCCGGCGTGTCGAGCAGGTTGACGATGTGTCCCTCGTACGGGAACTGCATCACCGACGAGGTCACCGAGATGCCGCGTTCCTTCTCCAGCGCCATCCAGTCCGAGGTTGCATGGCGCGCGGCCTTGCGGCCCTTGACGCTGCCAGCCATCTGGATCGCTCCGCCGAACAGCAGCAGTTTTTCGGTCAGCGTGGTCTTGCCCGCGTCCGGATGCGAAATGATGGCAAACGTGCGGCGGCGTCGGGTTTCAGTGAGATGGTCGGACATGAGGGCGGCGCAGCGCGCCGAGGCGCGGCTGCGTGGGTCGTCTTGAAGGGGCGCGGATTATAGCCGCTGCGTGCGGTGGTCGCGCCGTCCGAGCGTAGTGTCGCGACGGGCCCTGCAGTCAGTTTCCCGCCGCCGTCGTCGAGCCAGTCGGCTGCAGGTCCAGTGGCCCGTCCCGTCCGCGCATCCGGAACGGCACCGATACCAGCTTCATGCCGCGGTTGAGCTGGACGCAGAAATGCAGGTGCGGGCCGGTGGAGAAGCCTGTGTTGCCGGACTCTCCGATCTTCTGGCCGACATAGACGTGCCGGCCAGCCTGTACGCCGACGCTTTCGGGTTTGAGGTGGGCATAGACGGCCATGCTGCCGTCGCGGTGCAGAATGCGTACGAGGTTGGCGCGGCTGGCGAACTTTTCCTTGTCGAGGCCGGCGCCGTAGTAGTCGTCCTGGACTTCCATGACGACGCCGTCGCGAGCGGCCAGGACAGGGGTGCCCTCGTCGGCGGCCGCATCGATCGCATGGCGAGACTCCTCGCTCGTATGGCTGAATGTGCCATCGAAGCCCTGATGTATGCGCACCGGGTATTCGCCGAGCGGCCAGCGGTACTCGCTGTCGTCGTGCTGCGCCTGGGGGCTGCCGGGAATGGCGCGCAGGGCCAGCTCGAAGCCGGCGGGCTGGGCCAGGTCGGTCTGCTTCAGGTTGGCCAGCACGCGCTCTTCGCGCGCCTGCATCGTCACGGTCAGCGGCAGCGGCGGATCCGTCGCGATGTTGCGCACCTCGCCGACGCTGAGCTCGATCTGCGCCGGCCCGGAGAAATGGTTGAACACGCGGGCCTGGCGCTGGCTGTCGTTGCCTTCGATGCGCAACTGCACCATCGGCGTCTGCTCGGCCTTCACGGCCGTTTCCTGCACTGGCCGGTCGGTTGCCGGCGGACGGTCGGAGAAATGCGTGACGCCTTTCTCGTCGATGAATTTGTATATTTTCTTCGCTTCCGGCGCGGTGGCGAACGACAGCAGGAAGACGGCGGCAGCGAGGGCAGGGACTTTCATCGCCCGATTGTAGGGGCTGGCAGGTCCGAGCGCACCGCCGCGGGACGGCGCAGGGGCCGGGCTTCGGACTGGCCGTCTGCGCGCGGCGGCCGGCGCCCATCCGTTGCGCGTACGGATCGTGCGAAGGCCCTGTGTCCGCCGGGCGGCCTTGCAGCGTCGCCGCGAGCGGCCTGCGGCAGGCGACGGTACACGTCCCGGCGGGCGGAGCGGCTGGTGCATTAGGCTATTTGGGTATATAGGCGTTTAGACGTCTAAACGTCCATTGACGGACGGCGGCGGACTGACTACAGTGCCGCTCCACGATCCATCGAGACCGGCTGAGGGAAAGGCCCTTGGAAGCCGGGGCAACCGACGGGAAACCGCACGGTGCCAACTCCTACGGAGGCGCAACGCGCCATGCCGAGAGATGGGTAGCAGCAATCGTCCGGGTTCCGGGCGTTTTAGCCGCGCCCGTCGCCGGTTCTCCGAGGAGCTCGATCACGAGCCCGGAGAATCGCATGAGCCTGACCAGCGCCAGTTCCTTCGCCACCTTTGACACCGCGCCGTTCGCCTACGAGACGGCGGCGTTCCTGCAGCCGATTCCGCGCCCGGCACACAGCGAAGCGGTGGTGCGCATCACGCCGAAGTACGGCCGTGGCACCGTTGCAGTCACGCTGCGCTATCTCTGGCACGGCTGCGCCGAGGCCCCGACCGTCATCGTCCAGGGCGGCATCTCGGCGAGCCGCGACGTCTGCAGTGTCGGCACGGTCGCGGGCTGGTGGGACGATCTCGTCGGCAGCGGCCGCGCGGTTGATCTGGAACACTGCCGCGTGCTCAGCATCGACTGGTTAGCCGCCGGCGATATCGACGGCGCGAGTGCCGTTTCGAGCGAAGACCAGGCCGACGCGCTGGCGGCGTTGCTCGATGCGCTCGGCATCACGCAGGCGCAGGCCTTCGTCGGTGCCTCGTACGGCGCGATGGTCGGGCTCGCGTTCGCCGCGCGCCATCCGCGGCGCGTCGGCCGCGTCGTCGCCATCAGCGGCGCGCATCGCGCGCATCCGCTCGCCACCGCGCTGCGTGCGATCCAGCGCGAGATCGTGCGCGGCGGCATCGGCCGCGGCGATGTCGCCGGCGCGTTGGGACTCGCGCGCCAGCTCGCCATGACGACGTACCGCGGCGCCGAGGAATTCGCCGAGCGCTTCGACGCCGAACCCGAATTCCGCGAGGGCCGCTTCCACTTTCCCGTCGAGGACTATCTGGTCGCGGCCGGCCGGAAGTTCGTCGCGCGCTTCGATGCGGAGCGCTACCTGAGCCTGTCCGAATCAATCGATCTGCACCGCCTCGACGCAGCGGCCGTGCGCGTGCCCTGCGAAATCGTTGCGGTCAGCAGCGACCGGCTCGTGCCCAGTGCCGACCTGCGCGCGCTGGCCGATGGTCTCGGCGCCGCCGCGCGCTTCCACGAGATCGACTCGTGCTACGGCCACGACGCCTTCCTCAAGGAGACCCGGCGCATCTCCGCGCTGGTTGCCGCCGCCCTTTCCTGTTGTTGAACGCAAGGATAGTCATCATGAGTGACCTGACCGCCACGACCCGCGCCGTCCGCGCCGGCATCGAATCCGACACCCAGCACGGAGCCGTGGTGCCGGCGCTGCACCTGTCGACCAACTACACCTTCGCCGGCTTCGGCCAGAAGCGCGCCTACGATTACTCGCGCAGTGGCAATCCGACGCGCGACCTGCTCGGCAACGCGCTGGCCGAGCTCGAACTCGGCGCCGGGGCGGTGGTCACGGCCAGTGGCATGGCGGCGGTCGCGCTGGTGCTGGAGCTCGTGCCTGCCGGCGCGACCGTGATCGCGGCGCACGACTGCTACGGCGGCACCTGGCGCTTGCTCGACGCATGGCAGAAGAAAGGCCGCTTCCAGGTGCGCTTCGTCAACCTGACTGATCCGCTCGCCCTGGCGGTCGCGCTCGCCGACAAGCCGGCCCTCGTCTGGGTCGAGACGCCGTCCAATCCGCTGCTGCGCATCACCGACGTGCGCCATGTCGCGCACGCCGCGCACGCGGCCGGCGCGCTCGTCGTCGTCGACAACACCTTCCTGTCGCCGGCGCTGCAGCAGCCGATCGCGCTCGGTGCCGACATCGTCGTGCACTCGACGACGAAGTACATCAATGGCCATAGCGATGTGGTTGGCGGCGCGGTGATCGCGAAAGACGCTGCCGTCGCGCAGCAGCTGACCTGGTGGGCGAACTGCATCGGCCTCACCGGCGCGCCGTTCGACAGTTTCCTGACCCTGCGCGGGCTGCGCACGCTGGGGCCGCGGCTGCGCGCGCACCAGGAAAATGCGCAGCTGCTGGCCGAACTGCTGGACGGGCATCCCGCCGTTGCCCGAGTGTACTACCCCGGCCTGGCCGAGCACGCCGGCCATGCGCTCGCCGGGCGCCAGCAGAGCGGTTTCGGCGCGATGCTGAGTTTCGAACTCGCTGCGGACAACGACGGCATCGCCGCGTTCCTCGACGGCCTGCGCTGCTTCTCGTTGGCCGAGTCGCTGGGTGGCGTCGAAAGCCTGGTTGCGCACCCGGCTTCGATGACGCATGCGGCGATGGCCGTCGAAGCGCGCCATGCGGCCGGCATCGCCGACAATCTGCTGCGCCTTTCGGTCGGCATCGAAGACAGCGTGGATCTCCTGGCTGATGTGCGCGCCGGCCTGGCCCGTGCCGAAGCGGTGAACGCCGGCAAACAGAGGATCCGCGCATGAGCGCCCTTGCCGTGGCGGTTGCCCATCCTGCGTCGAGGGTCCAGTCCGGCGCGGCGGCGGTGGTGATGCTCGGCACTGGCCTCGTCGGCGGTGCGCTGCTGCGCCTGCTCGACGAGACAGCCGATCGGCGCCGTCCGCTGCGCCTCGTCGGCATCGCGAATTCGCGCCACAGCCTGTTCGATCCGGGCGGCATCGCACCGCCGCTGCTGGCCCGGCTCGACGCGTCGGCGAGCTGCGATCTGGATGCGGTCGCGGCCGTGCTGCTGGCCAGTGACGCGCGCGTACGCATCGTCATCGATGCCACGCCGGCTGCTGCCGTTGCGCAGCGCCACGCCCGTTGGCTTGCGCAGGGCATCCATGTCGTGACCGCGAACAAGATCGCCCAGGGCAGCCGCCTTGAGGACTGGCATGAACTGCAGCGCGCACGCCGTCATGGCGACAGCCGTTACGGTGACAGCGCCACGGTCGGCGCCGGCCTGCCGGCGCTCTCCAGCCTGCGCCGGCTGCGTCTGAGCGGCGACCGTCTGCTTGCCCTCGACGGTGTGCTGTCGGGTTCCCTGTCGTTCCTGTTCAATCGCTACGACGGCACTCGACCCTTTTCGGCACTCCTGCAGGAAGCGCGCGAACGCGGCTATACGGAACCCGATCCGCGTGCCGACCTGTCCGGCGCGGATGTCGCACGCAAGTTGCTGATCCTTGCGCGCGCCGCTGGTGTGGAACTGGAAGAGTCCGAAGTCGAGGTCGAGGGCCTGGTACCGGCGCATCTCGCGCGGCTGGACAGTGGCGAGTTCCTCAGCCGGCTCGCGGAGATCGACGCCTTCGTCGCGCAACGCTTCCGCGAAGCCGCGGCCGACGGCAAGGTGCTGCGCTATCTCGCGTCGCTGGACACGAGTGGCCGCGCCCGCGTCGGCCTGCGCGCGGTGGACAGGAGCCACCCCTGCGCGGCACTGAGCGGCGCGGACAACCTGTTTGCTTTCACGACTGAACGCTACCGCGAACGCCCGCTGGTCGTGATCGGCCCCGGCGCCGGCGCGGACGTGACGGCGCAGGGTTTGCTCGCGGACGCGCTCGACATCGCGGGGTGACGGGATCGCCGACGGCTTATCCGCGATCGAACTGCGCCAGTGTCACGTGGTGGCCGCCGGGTTCCACGACGCCGACCTCGACCGATCCGTAGAAGGTCCGGCGCCGCGGCAGGAATACGGGCGCGTCCCCCAGTGCCGTCAGTGCGGCGTCGAGATCAGACACCTCGACGAACAGCGCGGTGTCGCGTCCGATCGTCAACGAAGCACCCAGGTCATCGCTGACGGAAGCATGGCTTTGCACCATGACTTCTACCGTGCCGTGGGCAAGGATCGCGAAGCCGAGGTAGTCGCCGTGCGGCACGCTCGCCGTAACGGCGAGGCCCAGTCGGGCGAAGAACTCGCACGTGGGTTCGACGGCGGCGACCGCGAGCACGGGAGTGGAACGACGGATCAGACTCACGGCAAGACTCCTGGCAGGTACGAGGAGCCAGCATGATCGTGCGCGCAGTGCCGCGTATTGGACGAATCCGACAGCCGCATCCCCGGGTGTCGGCTACGGCGCGTCAGTCGTGTCGGGAGGCGTGTTCGCGCACGAGTTCGCTCGGGCTTGCGTCAGCGAATGCACGGACTTCGCGTATCAGATGCGATTGATCCGCGTAGCCGAGATCGGTTGCGAGCGCGGCGCAGGCTTCGCCCTCGAGCAACCGCGGCAGCAGGCGCTCGAAGCGCAGGTAGCGCAGGTGCTGTTTGGGCCGTACGCCAAGCCACGCGTCGAAACGACGTTCGAGCGTACGTTCGGTCAGTCCCCAGCGAGCGCCCAGGTCGCGGACACTTACCGGCAGGGGGCCCCGCTCGAGCGCGGCGAGTGCAGTCACGGCCTGCAGCGCGTCGGCGCTCGGTCGTGCGCGCCGCAGCGCGGTTTCGACGCTGTGCAGCCGCGCGGCGAGCGACGGCTGCCCGGCGAGACGGTCCATCAGGTCGCGCGCC
>NZ_JAVTWC010000004.1:0-3625 GCF_032229445.1 Tahibacter sp. | reverse complement strand
GGGGACGGGTTGATGCGCTGGCGTAGTCTTCTGGTCGACATCCGTCGACCAGGGGAGGCGGGTGACTTCGACGGAAAGGAAGCCATGGTTGTTGCCGTAGGAAAACGGCGAGTCGTTGGCGAAGAAGTACAGGAAACCTGGTTCGACGATCTCGATCTCGCAGCCATTCGGAGTCGCCAGCAGGCAGCTCTCGTCGTCGATGCGCGCAACGCCGCTGATCGTGCTTTCGATGAGCCCGGTGAGCATGTTCTCCGAGTCGGGGTTGTTCGCCTCGAGGTCGGGCCGGGGATGGATGGCGGCGACCAGCGAGAACCACGGGCGCTCCTCCATGCGGCGGCTACCTTCGGCGAGGTGAAGGAGCCAGGCCTTGGATTCATAGCCGTCCGCACCTGCCGGGATCTCCTTGTCGATCCAGGCGCCGCTCGCCTCGATGCGATAGCGTTCGCCGACATCCACCTCGACGCCGGAGGCGTTCCACCACTTGTGGGCATAGGCCGGGAAGGAGGTCGAGCCGTCCACCGGCAGCTTGCGGAAGGGCAGGGCTTCCCGCTCCGGCTGCAGTGTCTCGTCGGCGCGCGGCGCCTCGTCCAGGTAGAAGTCGGTGCACACCGGAATGTCTTCGAGCGTCTTCGGCCGATAGTCGGCCCGCTCACGCAGGCGCTGCAGTACGCTGGGATGGAGTTCGGCAGCCTCGGGGATCTTGCGTGCCTTGCTCGGGCGCGTCCGCCAGATTGGCCCGCGGGTTTCGTCGTGTCGGTCCTCCAGGCTGTCGGGCGCCAGCGCCTCGCTGAGTTGGTCGGGCGCGAGCTGCAGGCCGGCATCCAGGTCGTTGATCTCCTGCATCATCCATTCGAGCGCGATGTCCGAGAGACCGTGGTTTTCGTAGCCGCCCCCGACATCGGCATGCGCACCGGCGAACCACACCTGCTTGACCCCTTCGCGCTCGGCCCACGGCGTCGGCGTGAAGTCGGCGCGGTGCTCGTCGATGGCCAGCGCCTGGCGGCCGTGTTCGACGCGCGGACTGAGTTCGCGGTCGGCAAATTGCAGGAAGTGGAGTTCGTCCCGGTCGGCCAGACGCAGGCCGTTGAACAGCGGCACGCCGAGTTCGCCGACCGTCTCCCAGACGCCGATCATGCGAATCGGCGTTTCGTCATGGTGCTTCCAGAAGCGGCCGCCGCGCTTCATGCCGCGCCCTTCCTTGTAGTCCAGCCAGATCTTTTCAGCCTTGTCGGCGGCGTCGTCGTCGTCGGCATAAACCGCCGGGATGAGGCCCGAGCGGGCAATGAATGCCCCGAGGCTGCGCGCCGCCCAGGCGCCGCGCGAGAAACCGAAAAGCCAGATCTTGTCGCCGCGCTGATACACCTGCGAAACCAGTAGATAGGCGTCGATCATGCAGTCGTGCAGGCCGATTCCCTGCGTGCCGCCGAGTAGCCCGCGCTCGCGTCCACCCCTGCCGATACTTTCGAAACAATAGGCGATGACCTCATCGCTGCGTTTGACGAGGTGCGAACGGATCGGTCCGTTTTCGTCGACCTGCCGCTCCTCGCCGGGCAGCATCTGGAACAAGCGGTAGACATTGGTGTGCTCGACGGGGTCGTTCCAGGTGCCATCCATGCAAACCACTATCTGCTTGGTCATCGTTCTTCCTCGTTGTCAGTGTGCTGTCAGCCGATGCGCGTGCGAATACCGACGGTGGCGCGCAGCGGGCTCGGATCTGCAAGGATACTACGCTCTGCGCCTGTATTGGGTCAGCGCAGGCCGCTGTGGAGATGTCCGATTCCCTCGCCGGCGGTGGTCGTCGCTCCGTGCGGCAGACGCGCAGTCGATCGCTGCGGCGTCTATGCCTTGCGTTTGCCGCCAAATGCAGCGCGGACGGCGGCAAATGCCTTGACGCCGATGAGCGTCAAGCTGCCGCCGACAATGCCCACCAGCGCGTCGAGAAGGAGCGGCGTCGATGCCGCGAGGAGGCCGCCGACGGCAGGCACGCCGCCCGCCAGCTCGGCAGCATGCGCGATCCCGTGATGCACGGCCGGGATGCCGTGCGCGAGGATGCCGCCGCCGACCAGGAACATCGCGGCGGTACCGATGACGGTCAGGGCCTTCATCAGGCGCGGAGCCGCCAGCAACAGGCCTCGGCCGATGGTGCGTGCGACGCTCCCGCTCCTGCTCAACAGGTGGAGGCCCAGGTCATCCATCTTGACGATGCCGGCGACGATGCCGTAGACGCCGACGGTCATGATCAGCCCGATACCGGACAGCACGGCCACCTGCGTGGTGAAGGAGGCGTCGGCGACGGTGCCCAGGGCGATGACGACGATCTCGGCCGAGAGGACGAAGTCGGTGCGGATCGCTCCCTTGATCTTTTCGGCTTCCAATGTCGGCAGGTCGATTGTCTCGTCGGCCGGTCCCAGGGCGTCCGCGGCGTCGTGCGGCGCGTCATCGGCGGCGGCGTGGAGCCATTTGTGGGCCAGCTTCTCGACGCCTTCGAGGCACAGGTAAAGGCCGCCGAGCATGAGCAGCGGCGTCACCGCCGCGGGCAGGAAACGGCTGATCGCGAGGGCAGCCGGCACGAGGATCAGCTTGTTCTTCAGCGAACCGACGGCGACCGCCCAGACCACCGGCAACTCGCGCTCGGCTCGTACGCCGGACACTTGCTGGGCGTTGAGCGCGAGATCGTCACCGAGGACGCCGGCGGTCTTCTTGGCGGCGACCTTGGTCATCAGGGCGACGTCGTCGAGGATCGTGGCGATGTCATCGATCAGGGCAAGCAGGCTGGCTCCGGCCATCGCGGTTTCCCGTCCTTTGCGTGGTGACTGCCGAGTCGACGGCAGCCAGGGTTGAATGGGCCGAATTCTAGAGGATAAGTGGCTGCGCGTTGCGCCTGTGGTATCCGCCGGTCTCGCCTGATCGTTGCCGGGCCGCCGCCAGGGAAGTGGTGGCAGCGGCTTCGCCGCGCCGCCGCTGCCGTACGACTGGCGCGGCGCCGTGACTTGGCGTTATCCTCCGCCTCTCGCGCCCGTGACTCGTCGATCGCTCGCCATCAACCCACAGGAGACAACCGTGCCCGCCCTGCTACCCCAACCCGATCCGGATGGACTCCTCGAATACTCGGTGGTGTATACCGACCGCGCCCTGAACCACATGTCGAAGCGCTTCCAGGGCGTCATGAAGGACATCGCGCGGATCCTCAGGACAGTTTACAACGGCAGCACGGCGATCGTCGTGCCCGGCAGCGGCACCTTCGGTATGGAGGCGGTGGCGCGGCAGTTTGCCACCGACCGCAAGTGCCTGGTGATCCGCAACGGCTGGTTCAGTTTTCGCTGGACGCAGATTTTCGAGATGGGGCGAATTCCCGCGGCGTGCATCGTCATGAAGGCGCGGCAGCTTGCCGAGGGAGCGCAGGCGCCGTTCGCGCCACCACCGATCGATGACGTCGTGGCCTGCATTCGCGAGGAAAGGCCGGCGGTCGTCTTTGCGCCGCACGTCGAGACTGCCTCGGGGATGATTCTGCCCAACGACTACCTGCGCGCCGTGGGTGAGGCGGTACGGGCGGTGGACGGCCTGTTCGTGCTCGATTGCGTGGCTTCCGGTGCGGTGTGGGTCGACATGGTCGCCAACCAGGTCG
>NZ_JAVTWC010000003.1:0-21706 GCF_032229445.1 Tahibacter sp. | reverse complement strand
GGATCCCGCTCGAGGCGCGCGGCCGCGCCCCCGCGCCCCGCCCCCCCCCGCCCCCCCCCCGGGCCGGGGGGGGGCCCCCCCCCGCGCCGCCCCCTTGACTCAAGGGGGCTCCAGGATCAAAAGCGGATCTGGCGACAACTTCTTGTTCGCGAGCGCGGAGCGGCTTGAATGCCGCCTTGCGGCCAGCGAAAGGCACGCGCGGCAATGGGAAAGCACAGCCACAATGCATCGGAACCGACGTGCAGGACGCGTAGATGACCGACATGCAGAAACCCTATCCGAACATCTCCGTGCCGCAACGCGCCGACATCGAAGCCGCTGCGGCGCGCATCCTCGGTCGCGTGCGGGTCACGCCGGTCGTGCAGCCGGGTGCGGGATTCTCCGCCGGCGGCGCGGAGGTTTTCCTCAAGCTCGAATGCCTGCAGCACAGCGGCTCGTTCAAGCCACGCGGCGCGTTCAACCGCGTGCTCGCGGAGACACGGCTTCCGGACAGCGGACTCATCGCGGCCTCGGGCGGAAACCACGGCGCGGCGGTCGCCTACGTGGCGCGCGAACTCGGCCTGCAGGCCGAAATCTTCGTGCCCGAGATCGCCGGGCCGGCCAAGATCGCACGCCTGCGCGACTACGGTGCGAAGCTGCGCATCGGTGGCCGCGACTACGCCGAGGCGTTGGCCGCGAGCCGCATACGCCAGGCCGAAACCGGCGCACTGAGCATTCACGCCTATGACGAGTTCGCCGTCGTCGCGGGCCAGGGCACGCTCGCGCGGGAACTCGAACACCAATGCGGCGAGCTCGACAGCATCCTCGTCGCGGTCGGCGGTGGCGGCCTGATCGCCGGCGTCGCGAGTTGGTACGCGCACGGCCCCCGCATCGTCGCCGTCGAGCCACAGCGCAGCCGCGCGCTGAATGCAGCACTGGCGCTCGGCGAGCCCTGCGACGTCGACGTCGGCGGCGTGGCCGCGGATTCGCTCGGTGCCCGTCGTGTCGGCGACATCGCGTTCCAGGTTGCGCACGCCCGCGGGCTAACCAGCGTGCTCGTCGACGACGAGGCGATCGTTGCCGCGCAGCGCCTGCTCTGGTCGCAGCTGCGCGTCGTCGCCGAGCCTGGCGGCGCGGCGGCGCTCGCGGCACTGCTGAGCGGGGCCTATGTGCCGCAGCCCGGCGAACGAGTCGCCGTGATCGTCTGCGGTGCGAATACCGATCCGGGGCTCGTGGCCTGAAGCGCTGCCGCGCCAGATCGCCGGTCATGTGCGCCGGAACGACCCTCGCCACGTCGGGCGGCGCGCTAGCATCGTCACAGGCCAGACCGGGACACTGCAGCCATGTACACCCTGACTCGCCGCCGCTTCCTTGCCGCCACGGGAGCTGCACTCGTCGCCATGCATAGCGTCGCCACACGCGCCGCGGAGCCGGCGCTGCGCACGATTCCGCGCGACGGAGCAAAGCTGCCCTGCATCGGCCTGGGCACCTGGCAGGCATTCGACATCGACAATGACGCCCAGGCCATTTCCGAAGCGCTGAAGACCCTGCAATTGCTGCTGGCGACGCCGGGGCCGGCGCGCCTGATCGACACCTCGCCGATGTACGGCCGCGCCGAAGCCGCGCTCGGCCGGTTGCTGGCCAAGGCCGATGTGCCGCAGCGCGCCTTCATCGCGACCAAGGTGTGGACACGCGGCAGGGCGGAAGGTCGCGCGCAGATCGGTCAGTCACTGCACCTGCTCGGCCGTCAGCGCATCGACCTGCTGCAGATCCACAACCTGCTCGACTACGACACGCACCTGGCTACGCTGCAGGCACTCAAGCACGAAGGCCGCATCCGCTACATCGGCGCCACGCACTATACGGCCGCCGCGCACAAGGACCTGGTTACGAGGATCGAAAGAGGTGCGCTGGATTTTGTACAGGTGAATTATTCGGTGCTCGAACCCGAAGCGGCGCAGACCGTTTTCCCGGCAGCCGCGGCGCACGGCGTCGCGGTCATCGTCAACCGCCCGTTCGCCGAAGGCGAGCTGCTGCGGCGCACGCGCGGCAAGCCGCTGCCGGCACTGGCCCGGGAACTGGGCTGCGGCAGCTGGGCGCAGCTGGCGCTGAAATTCATCCTCGGCCAGCCGGCCGTAACCTGCGTCATTCCGGGCACACGCAATCCGGCCTACCTCGCCGACAACATCGGCGCGGGCGAAGGCGCGATTCCGGACGAGGCGACGTGCCGCCGCATTGCAGACCTCTTTCTCGCCTAGCCTTGTCGACCGCACCGCGGCCCGCGTCACTGCATGGCGTAAATTTTTACGAGTTCATAAAGAAACCGGCGCCCGTCGAGCAGCGACTTCACGCGGATGCGCTCGTTGAGACCGTGCGCGCGGCTGCCTTCCGCGTCGTGGAACATGCCCGAGATGCCATAGGTCGGAATGCCGGCGGCATTGAGGAAGCGGCCGTCGGTGGCACCGGTGGACTGGGTCGGCACGATCGCCACGCCGGGCCAGACGCGATGCGCGACGGTGCGCACCGGATCGAGGATTTCCCGCGACAGCGGCGGCGGCGATGACGCCAGCCCGGGCTTGCCGGCAAGCGACAACGCGATCTTCTCGTCGGCGATCAGCTCGACGAGCTTGGCCCTGACCGCATCGACCGGCTCACCGGGCAGGATGCGGCAATTCACATTGGCCTTGGCGCGCTGCGGCAGCGCATTCGGCGCGTGCCCGCCGTCAATCATGGTCGGCGTGCAGGTCGTGCGCAGCGTGCCGTTCCAGCCTGGATTGCGCGCCCACAGCCGCTGCGCCGCGGGCTCGTCCGGCGGATCGCGCAGCACGGCCTGCATGTCCTGCGCGACGGCGGAATCGGACAGCTCGGCCTGGCGCTGGAAGTAGGCGCGCGTGACCGGATTGAGGCGGATCGGGAACTGGTAGGCACCGATACGCCCGATCGCGCCGGCCAGCTGCACCACGGCGTTGTCCTTGACCGGCCGCGAGCTGTGGCCGCCCGGATTGGTGATCTCCAGATGGAAATCCTGATAGACCTTCTCGCCGGCCTGCACCTGCAGCGCGACCGGCTCGTCCCGCGCATTCAACTCGCCCCCGGCGCCCTCGTTGATGACGAACGCGGCCTTGAGTACATCCGGCCGCGTCTGCAGCAGCCATTCCACGCTGTTGAACGTGTCCGGCGTTTCCTCGCCGCAGGTCAGCGCGAGCGTGATGCCGCGGCGCGGCACGAATCCTTCGGACTTGTAGCGGATCAGGCTGTCGGTGAACACCGCAGCCATGGCCTTGTCGTCGCTTGCGCCGCGAGCGTAGAAGAAGCCGTTCTCCTCGACGAGCGTGAAGGGATCGCGCTCCCAGTCCTCTCGCCGCGCCTCGACGACGTCCAGATGCGCCAGCAGCAGGATCGGCTCGGCCTTGGTGTCGCTGCCCGGATAGCGGGCGATCAGCGCGCCGTCGTTGGGCCGCTCGGGTGGCGCGAGGATCTGCAGGTCTTCATCCGCAAGGCCGGCGGCCTTGAGGCGCGCGGCCATGGCCTTGGCCGCGCTGGTGCAGCTGCCCACGGACAGCGTCGTATTGATCTCGACGAGCTGCTTGTACAGCGCGCGGAACTCGGTTTCGTCGGCGCCAGTCGGCTTGGCCTGAACCAGGGTCGCGGATGACAGCAGCACGAGTGACGCCAACGCGGATCGGTACATGGCCATTCCCGGCAGGATGAAGTCCCGAGCGTAGCCCAGGCAGAGCCGGTGCGGTTCGGCCCGAGGTCATGGACGCGACCAAAGTCGCGCGTTGCAGGGCACGGTTGCCGCACAGTCCTGCGCGATGCGCGCACCCTAGCGCGAACGCTCAGGCACGCGACTTCCACAACGCAAGAAGTTCTTTTTCCCGTTCGGGACTGATTCCCGCGCGCAGCTTTGCCTGGCGCTCTTCCGGCTGGGCCTTGAACCACCCCAGCGTATCGACCGCAGTCGCAGAGAGCGGGCGGAAATCCAGTCCCTTGGCGAGCGCCTTCTTGTTGCTGCGCCGCGCGAAACCGGCCGAATCGCCCTCGGCCGGAATCCACGCCGGCATATCGCCCCAGGGCGACACGTTCTGCGCTTCGAGGAAATCCGCTGCAGCCCAGATGAACTGCGCATCGGACTTCAGCGCGCCGCGGATGCCCTCGAGCATCCCGCGCATGCGCAGCATCGTCGCCGGACCGGTCGCATTGAAGGTGCCGAACGCGCGCTGCTCGGCCATCCGGATGGTCCACTCGGCGAGATCGCGCGCATCGATGAATTGCACCGGATCCTCGCCGCTGCCGGGTGCGAGCACCTCGCCGCCGCGCGCGATGCGCGCGGGCCAGTAAGTGAAGCGGTCGGTCTCGTCGCCGGGACCGACGATGAGCCCGGGCCTTATCACCGTGGCCGTGTCGCCAAACCAGTGCCTGACCTCGGCTTCCGAGCGCGCCTTCAGCGCGCCGTACAGCGCCATGTTCGCGCGCACGCTGTCCTGGGTTTCCCGCATCGCGTCGGGACCCGTGTACTGCGCCAGCGCGTCACTCTCGTCGGCGTCAGCAGTGTCGTTCGCGGCGTAGACCGAGATGGTGGAGATGAAAATGTAGTGACCGACCTTGCCCTTGAGCAGCTGGCCCGCATCGCGTGCCCAGAACGGCAAGGTTGTCGGATTGTCGATGCAGACGTCCCACTCACGATCCTTCAGCGCGGCCAGATCGCCGGTGTTGCGGTCGCCCTGGAGTTGTTCGACGTCGCCCGGCCATTCCCGGGTCTTGCGGCCGCGGTTGAACAGGGTCAGCGTGTGGCCGCGTTCGAGCGCGTAGCGGACCTGGTGCGGACCGGTGAAACCGGTACCGCCGAGGATCAGGATGCGCAAGCGTTTCGCGGGCGGCGCCGGCTTCGGCATCGCCGCGGCGACGAGCCCGGGCACGACCCAGGCCGCGGCGGCAGCGCCGGCCAATTGCAACCATTGACGGCGATCGATCATGGGCGGGCTCCTGGTTGGGCAGGCGGTGTAGCGGCGGGTGTGCGGCGGGGTTCCTCTGCCCGCATCGTCGGTGGCGCGCCGTGCGCTGTCCCATGCCGGATTGCAGGGGCGGCGGCGATGCCGCGGACTGCGCAACGACCGTACGGGGTGACTACGCCCGCCGGAAACGCCGGGGCGGCGCCACGTCGGCGGCCGGCTCGGACCCCGAGTCTTAGAGGTGCGCACCGGTGCAGCAGCTGCGCCACGGCGCGTGTGTTCGCGGCACCCGTGCGGCCTCAGGCACAATCCCTGGGCATCCTGCCGGAGCCTCGCATGCCTACCGCCCTGCTCAGCCAGCTATATCCCGACCATCTGGCCACCTTGCAGCAACGCGCCAGCGTCGCGCTGCTGCGCGGCGGTTTCGATCACCTGCTGATCGCCGCCGGCCAGCCGCACTATCAGTTCCTGGATGACCTGCCCTACCCGTTCCAGGTCAATCCGCACTTCAAGCATTGGCTGCCGGTGACCAAGGCGCCGGGATCCTGGCTCGTGATCACGCCGGGACAGAAGCCCAAGCTGATCTACCTGCAGCCGCACGACTACTGGCACGTCGTGCCGGAAGCGCCGGCCGGTTACTGGGTCGAGCATTTCGACATCGTCATCGTGCGCGAAGCGCGCGAGGCCGCGGCGCACCTGCCGGCCCAGGTCGGGCGCTGCGCCATCATTGGCGAGGACTCGGCCACGGTCGGCACGCACCGGCCGAACAACCCCGAGGTGGTGCTCAATCACCTGCATTGGCATCGCGCCTGGAAGACCGACTACGAGCTGGCAATGATGCGAGTCGCCTCGCACCTGGGTGCACGCGCGCACCGCGCGGCCGAGACCGCGTTCCGTGGCGGCGCGTCGGAATACGCGATCCAGATGGCCTATCTCGCCGCCGCGCGCGAGACCGAGAACGAACTGCCCTACAACAACATCGTGTGCCTCAACGAGCACGGTGCGGTCCTGCACTACACCAACCTCGAACGCAATCCGCCGGTGCACTCGCACGCGTTCCTGATCGACGCCGGCGCGAGCTTCCACGGCTATGCCTGCGACATCACGCGGACCTATGCGGGCACCGGTGCGGAGGAGTTCCGCGCACTCGTCGACGCGGTCGACCACGCGCAGCGCGACTTCTGCAGCCAGGTGCGGCCCGGCAAGAGCTATCCGGAGCTGCATCTGCATGCGCATCTCGTGCTTGCCGGCATCCTGCGCGACCAGGGCTTCGTCCGCATGAGCGCGGAAAGCGCGGTGGAATCCGGCGTCTCCCGCGTGTTCTTCCCGCACGGGCTGGGTCACTACATCGGCCTGCAAGTGCATGACATCGGCGGTTTCCAGGCTTCCGAGGACGGCGGCACGCTGCCCAAGCCCGACGGCCATCCCTACCTGCGCCTGACGCGGATGCTCGATGCGGGCCAGGTCATGACCATCGAACCGGGCATCTATTTCATCGACCTGCTGCTGGCCGAACTCAAGCAGCGCCCCGAGGCCAGCGACATCCATTGGGAAAAAGTCGACGCGTTCAGAAAGTACGGCGGCGTACGCATCGAAGACGACGTCGCCTGCACCGCAGGCGAGCCGGAAAACCTGACCCGCGACGCCTTCATGGCATTGAATTGATCACACCGGGCGCGATATCGCGTTGAGGCCAAGCAGGCTTTTGAAAGACAGAGTGCTAGTGCGATCCGACATGGATCGCTCGAGAATCCCTCGTGTAAGCGAGGGATTTTCGGAGAACGTGGGCAAGCTCCGTTTGCACCGTTCGATTGAGAAAGGGGTTGTCCCCCTTTCTCGACAACCGGACAGAAAACCAGGGGAAGAACTCCGCATGCGCGAACCGCAACGCGTGTTCAATCGGGACAGGGAAGTCAGCCGCTACCGCCGGCTCGTCGAACGTCTGCATTCGCCGCGTCTGGCCATGGGCGTCATCGCGGCACTGACCGCCGCGTCCGGGCTGCTCGCCTCCTACCTGCTGCTGTGGGCCGGGCTCGCGTCGATGCTGCTGCGCTACCCGCTTTCCGTCGCGATCGCCTATGTCGCCTTCCTGTTCTTCCTGTGGTGCTGGCTGCACTGGGAGCGGCGCGACCACGACGCGCACGAGGACGCGGCCGATCTCGCCCTCGACATCGCCGATCAGGGCAGCACCAATGCGTACGAACCGGTTTCGGCGCATGACAGCAGCGTGCCCGACACCGGCGACACCGGCTTGGATCTTCCCGACGGCGAAGGCGCCTTCATCGGCCTCGCCATCGTCGCCGCGGTCGCGCTGTTCGCGGCCATCTTTGCCGCGTTTTCCATCATTTCCGTCGCTCCGGTGCTGTTTGCCGAGCTGCTCGTCGACGTGGCCCTGGCCGGCGGACTCTACCGGCACGTGCGTGGCATCGACCGCGAGCGCTACTGGCTCAAGACGGCGCTGGCGCGCACGTTCTGGCGCTTCACCGGCGTCGCCGCGCTCGCCGCGGCGGCCGGCTGGGCCATCGCTTTCTTCGTGCCGGGTGCCGATTCGGTCGGCGATCTGCTGCGCTGAAGCCACGACGCGGAACGACCGAGCTTAGGCGCGATTCCTGAACTCCTTCTATTTCAAGCAATGCGCTGCCTTATCAAGCTAACGCCGAATAGAAATCAAAGCAAAATCGCCTGACCTGCACTGACTATTTGTCCTCACGCTCGAGGTTTTTCAATGGAAAACACTTCGGCCTACTTCAATCAGCATGCATGTTTCCGCACTGACTGGGCTGGATTTGACGAATTCCTTCAAATCAACGTTGTAATTGGCCGCAACAACACTGGAAAGTCCCAGTTACTCGACTTGGTGAAAGAGCTTTGCAACACCCATGTCGACGCAGCCAATTGGCCGGTAAGGCGCCGCGCGGCATTGCAGGAAATCGACCTTCGAAACGTCTTCCGTGAAGGAAAAGCAGGCGACGGCCTCGTTGGAGACCACTGGCGCCAACATGGCGAGGCTCTCGTCGGTGCCTTAGCCAGCTGGACGACCCGCAATGGCGAAGTGACGGATGTTCAAGTTGAACTGCGTGATGGAACCACGATTACAGACGGACCGAGGCTCACCCAAATGGCAGACAGGAAAATGCTGGCAAGAATTCCGCCGCCATTTTCCGGCAGAGCTTTCCGTCATCTACTCGCCGATCGGGACATCCGCCCAGAGCCTGCTGTCAAAGATCTTTCTCTAGAACCAGACGGCGCTGGAGCCACGAATCTGATAAGAAAATTCATCACGAGCTCGAGCCTTCCAAAGGATGTGATTCAACGTGAATTGCTCGATGCAGTGAATTCCGTTTTTCGGGACGACGGAATTTTCACGAGCCTTGATGTGCGCCAACACGATGAAGCTGACAAAGGAGGCACTGGTCACTGGGAAGTCTTTCTCGGTGAAGCACACAAAGGCCAGGTCGCACTGAGCAAATCAGGCAGCGGTTTAAAGACAGTTATCCTTGTTCTTCTAAACCTTATTGTCTTTCCGAAAATACCAGGAAGGCCACAAACCGAATTTGTTTTCGCGTTCGAAGAGCTTGAGAACAACCTGCACCCGGCACTCTTGCGTCGCTTGATCGCGTTTGTCGAGTCGCACGCGCTGAAGACCAGGTCACCAGTATTCCTTACTACACACTCTCCGGTGATGATCGATATGCTCGGATCTGCGCCGCATGCACAGATCACCCATGTAGTTCACGACGGAAAAACTGCAACAACCAAGCGAATTACGGCCCATTTCGACAGACTCGACGCAATCTCAACGCTAGGCGCCCGGCCGTCTGATTTGTTGCAAGCCAACGGTATCGTCTGGGTCGAAGGCCCATCGGATCGCGTCTACATGAATCGCTGGATTTCGCTGGTTTCGAACGGGGAACTGAGCGAAGGTCGCCACTACCAATGCGCCTTCTATGGCGGCGCCTTACTTGCGCGCTATCAAGTCACTACTCCTGACGTCGAATCGAGCGAATTTTCCAATCTGCTTCGCATAAACCCCAACATCGTACTTGTCTGCGACAGCGATCTTTCTACCAAGCGAGGACAACTCAAGGAACGCGTGCAGCGCACCAGCGACGAGGTCCGCCAGATACCACGTGCGATTGCATGGGTTACCGATACCAAAGAGATTGAAAACTACCTCACGGGGCAGATTCTGACGGAAGCATTTGGCATTCATGATCTCCCTGACCCCAGCCAGTATGAATTCTTCTTTCCGGCTAAAGAGGCCAAGTCGTACCTCGAAACACGCCTTCAGCGTAAGAGCATCGACAAAGTCGAACTCGCCGAACGTTGCGCGCCCTTTATGACGATCGAATTGCTGACGCGACGCTTCGACTGGAAAGCCCGAATGAATGAGATTGTCGCTGCCATACGGGCATGGAATGCCTAACGGATGTCGATAAGTTCGAAGCCCACGAGCCTGAAGTCACTCGCTACGACGCGAAGAATTCAGCAATGGAGACTGATCAAGTAGTGGGCTCTGCGCCAGTACAGCTTGGGCTTCTGGCACGGAATCGTCCGCCTTGCCGCTGCGGCATCAGCGGGCCGGTGCAACTTGCCGCGCGGTTTGCAGTCGATCTGCCGCACCGACGCCGGATTCACGGGAAATGCCGATGACGGTTCCATCCACGGACGACACCGCAACACCGGCCGGTCGGCGCAGGAACCTGCTGCGCTGGCTCGTGCCGATGGGCTTCCTGGGCCTTACCGGCTGGCTGGTGTGGCGCGAGCTCGAAGGCTTCGACCTCACCCAGGTTCAGCGCACGTTGATCGCGGTCCCGACGCTGCCGGCCGCCGGCATCGCCGTGTTCGCGCTGCTCGCGGTCGCCGTGACTGGCCTCGTCGATCTGCGCATCGCGCGCTGGCTCGGCATCGACCTGCGTCGCGGCGAGCTGCTGCGCCTCGCCCTGATCGCCAATGCATTGGCCAATACGGTCAGCCTGTCCGGCGCGATGGGCGCCGGCGTGCGCTTCATGGGTCTGACCGGCCGCGGCGTGGATGTGCCGCGCGCGGCAAGCCTGATCGGCATGCAGGCCCTGGCGTTGCCGCTCGGGCTGTCCGTGCTGGTCGGTTTCGGCCTCGTGTCCGGCATGCTGCCGCTGATGCCCGGCACGGCGACGCGCTGGCTTGCGCTCGCGGTGCTGGTCGCGGCAAGCCTGTATTTGCCGCTGTACTTCGTGCTGACGCGCCAGCGCCGCGTGATGCGCTGGCTGCCGCCCGCGCAGACGCTGCCCGGCCTACGCCTGCGCCTCGAGCTCAGCGCGCTGTCGCTGCTCGACTGGCTGCTCGCCGCGTCGACTTTATATATTTGTCTACAGGTCAGCGGCGCCGCGGTCACGCCGGCTGAACTGCTGCTCGCGTTCGCCGGTGCGTCGGTGCTGGGCCTCGTCAGCCTGGTTCCCGGCGGCCTCGGCGTATTCGACGGACTGCTGCTGCTCGCACTGGGCCAGGCCGGCCACGACCAGGCCGCCGTCGTGTCGGGGCTGTTCCTGTTCCGCCTCAGCTATTACCTGCTGCCGCTGTTCGTCGGCCTGTATCTCGGCTCGGGTCTGCTCGTGGATCGCCTGCCGCAACTGACCCGGCTGCGCGACCGCCTCGCCGGGCATCCGCTGTATGGACTGCTGCAATTGCCGGCGAGCCTGCTCGCCGACCTCGGCATACGCCTGCTCGCGATATTCACGTTCGCCGCCGGCACGCTGCTGCTGGCCTCGGCCGCGATCCCGGCACTGCATGAACGCCTGCGCGCGGCCGGTGCGTATCTGTCGCTGCTCACGCTCGAAAGCTCGTACTGGCTCAGCGTCGTCACCGGCGTGCTGCTGCTCGGTCTCGCGCGGGGCATCGACGGTCGCGTGCGCGTCGCCTATCGCCTCACCCAGTTCGTGCTCGCGCTCAGCGCGCTGCTCGCGCTGGCCAAGGGACTGCACTACGGCGAGGCGCTGTTCCTGCTCGGCGTCGCGCTGCTGCTTCGCTCGCGCAAGAGCGCATTCAGCCAGCGCGCGATGCACCTGGGTTCGTTCACAACCGCGGGATGGATCGCGGGACTGGCGGCCGTCGTCATCGTGTTCTTCGCCGTCGGCGTCGCCGCGGTGCTCGGCGACGATTCCTTCGACCTGTTCTACGTCGGCTTCGGCGAGCATTCCTCGCGCCTTGCGCGCGGCCTCGTCGCCGCAGCGCTCGGGGTCGCGATCTATCTAATCTGGCAGAGCTTCGCCGTGCGCCGGCCCGTGCCCGCATTGCCGCCGCGTGCCGAACTGGAAGAGGCACGCGAACTTTACCGGCGCCACGGCGGCGGCGAATTCGGCCACATGACCTTCATGGGCGACAAGTCGCTGTTCTGGGCCGGCGACCGCCACGCCGTCGTCGCCTACGGCACGATCCGCGACCGCCTCGTCGCACTCGGTTCACCCTGCGGCAGCGAGGCCGCGGTTTCGCGCGCGATCCTCGATTTCCGCCGCTTCGCCGACAGCCAGGACCGCGTGCCGGTGTTCTACGAAGTGCTCGAACCGGAGCTGTCGCGCTTCCACGACCACGGCTTCGACCTGTTCAAGCTCGGCGAACTCGCGACGATCCGGCTCGACGAATTCTCGCTGTCGGGCAAACGTTGGGAAGATCTGCGCCAGGCGGTCAACCGCTCGACCAAGGAAAACCTGCGCTTCGAACTGCGCGAGCCGCCGTTCGACACTGCACTGCTGGCCGACGTCGAGCGCGTCTCCGACACTTGGCTCGCCGACAAGGGCGGCAGCGAAAAAGGGTATTCGCTGGGCCGCTTCGACCCCGCCTACCTGGAATGGGGACCGCTGGCCCTGGTCTTTCACGACGAACGCCTCGTCGCCTTCGCCAACGTGCTGCCGCCCTACGGCCGCAACGGCACAGCCAGCGTCGACCTCATGCGTCATGTTCCCGACGCGCCACGCTCGAGCATGGACTTCCTGTTCGCGCGCGTCATGCAGTGGGCGCAGGAGCAGAAGTTCGAACGCTTCAGCCTCGGCATGGCGCCGCTGTCCAACGTCGGCGCCAATCCCTATGCGCGCATCAACGAGCGCCTCGCCTCGCTCGCGTTCCGCTACGGCAACAGCCGCTACAACTACCAGGGTATACGACGCTACAAGGAGAAATTCCGCCCCGACTGGACCGGCTCCTACCTCGCCTATCCCCGCGGCGTATGGGTACCGGGACTGCTGGTCGACGTGGCCGCGCTGGTGGCGGGCGGGTATCGGCGGTTGTTGAAAGGATGACAAGCTCAACGGCGAATAAGTCTGTCTGCTGAGCTCAAACGTCAGACATCACGGCGCAGCCAAAGAAACGCACCGCCCCCTGAGCAAGCGCGTCCTGGCCGTCGCACTGCGTCTGTTCCGGCGAATGTCGCGGGAATTTGACGAATCACGCTCACTGCTGCTCAGGCCAGTGCTCCAGCATGATCTTCCCGATCGCCGCATAGTCGCCGTCGTAGTGATGCCCGCCGGGCAGGTCCAGCGCGGCAACCTTGTCGCCGGGAAGCTTCGTGCAAGGGCTGTCGTCTTCGTCCTGACCGTGCAGGCAGAGCACCGGTACCGTGGACTTGGCCAGTTCCGGCGCGATCGGCAGCGCGCCGTCGTGGTGCGCGCCGCCGAACCAGTCGCCGACCTTGATCTCGAACACGGCCTCATCGTCGGGCGAGATCATGAACTGCAGGTCGATCGCCTCGCGTGCGGCCTCGGGTAGACGGTTGAACACGACCGGCACGAGGCTCGCGCCGAAGGAATAGCCGACCAGTGCGACGCGCGCGGCGGGCTTGCCCGCGGTGTAGTGACCGATCACGCGCGCGATGGCGGCGGCGGTCTCGTCGGGCGAGCGTCTCTGCCAGAAGAATTTCAGCGTGGACAAGCCGACGACCTGAACGCCGTCGGCGGCCAGCGCTTCCGCAACACCCTGGTCGAGTCCGGCCCAGCCGCCGTCGCCGGTCAGCAGGATCGCGATACGTTCGGTGCGGGTATGAGCTGCCGTCGGCGTGACTTCGGTCAGCGGCAGGTCGGCGACATCCTGCGGCAGTGGTTCGCGCTGGCGAGCGTCGCGGTGACTCCAGCGCTGCAGCGTGTTCGCGAGCGCCGCGGGGCCTGCGTCGGCCGGACGCGCGGCCATCGGCAGTCGGCCACGCAGCGCAGCGACATCGAATCCGAGGCCTTCGATGCGTGCGCCGGGCGCAAACGGCCGCGGCAGCCAAGGATTGCCGAGACGCGCGACCGGGACTACGCGAAACCCGCGCGCGGCGTCGGCGACGCTGGCCTCACCGGCATCGCCGGCGCACAGCGGTTGGCGCAGGCGCAGGCCGAAGTCGTAGCCCAGCGTGACGAGGCCGTCGAAGGTACCAGCCGGAGCCTGTGCGGCGATTGCATAGGCGAGCGTTGCGCCGCCTTCCAGGCCGACGAGCCACGGCGCGGAATAGCTGGCGAGATTCTCGTGGCGCTGGATCCAATGGCTCGCTTCCTCGACGTGTGCCGCCGGATAGGCGCAGTCGGTGCTGATCGAATCGAGTTCCTTCAGATAGCCGGGCAGGTCGATGCCGACGACGAGATCACCGCCGGCCGCGAGCGCATCGGCGTAGGCGTCTTCGCGCGCGTCCCAGCCGTTGCCGTCGGACACGAACAGCACTGTGCGCGTGGCGCCGTCCGCCGGGCGTGCGACATGCAGGTCGCCGAACAGGCCATAGTGGACCGGGCGGGTTGCCGCGTTGGCCAGCGACGCAGCGCAAAGCAGGACAGCGGCGACGATCGGCTTCACGCGAATTCCTTTATCCATTTGTCGCTATTGCAGCAACGTCGATTCGTTTTGCATCTGCGGCGTGGCGCGATCAGCAACACATCGCACTTTATGGCCAGCATGAGTCACTGCGCGGCAGGCCAGCGACGTCCTCGCCCACGCCCGCGTCCGCTATTTCGCCGCGCTCATGTGCGCCTCGATCTCCGCGACCGTGCGCGGCACGCCGGCGGTGAGGATCTCCGGCGCGGCACGCGTCACGGCAATGTCGTCCTCGATGCGGATGCCGATGCCGCGCCAGCGCGCCTCGATGCCGGGTGCGTCCGGTGCGATGTAGATGCCGGGCTCCACTGTCATGACCATGCCTGGCTCGAGCTGGCGCGCCTCGCCGTCGACCCGATAGTCGCCGACGTCGTGTACGTCCAGGCCGAGCCAATGGCCGGTCTTGTGCGGGAAGAAGCGCTTGTACGCACCGTTCGCGATCGCGGCGGCGGGCTTGCCGGCGACCAGACCCAGGTCGCACAGGCCGCGTGCGATGACCGCGACCGCGGCGTCGTGCGGCGCGGTCCAGGCCTTGCCTGGCCGCGCCTGCGCGATCGCGGCGTCCTGCGCGGCCAGCACGATCTCGTACAGCGCGCGCTGGTCGGCGCTGAAGCGACCGTTGATCGGAAACGTGCGCGTGATGTCCGAGGCGTAGCAGGCATATTCTGCGCCCGCGTCGATCAGCAGCAGGTCGCCGTCGCGCAGCAGCGCGTTGTTGGCGCGGTAGTGCAGCACGCAGCCGTTGGCGCCGCCGCCGACGATGGGTTCGTAGGACGGCACCGCGCCGGCGCTGCGGAACGCGTGGATCAACTCGGCTTCGACCTGATGCTCGTACAGCCCCGGGCGCGTCGCGCACATCGCGCGGCGATGGCCTTCGGCAGCGATCTTCGCGGCCTGGCGCATCAGCCCCAGCTCGTCCTTCGACTTGTACAGGCGCAGGTCGTGCAGCAGATGGGACAAGGCTACAAATTCATGCGGGGCGCGGGCCAGAGGACCACGCAAGGTCTGCACGCGCTTGATCCAGCTGATGAGCTTGAGATCGAACTCGCTGTCGCGGCCGAAGTGATAGTAGACACGGCTGCGGCCTTCGATCAGGCCGGGCAGGATGTCGTCGATGTCCTCGATCGGGAACGCATCGTCGAGGCCGCAGGATTCGACCGCGCCGTCGGGGCCCAGGCGCGGGCCGTCCCACGCCTCGCGCGTCGGATCGCGGTCGCGGCAGAACAGGATGGTTTCGGCCTGGTTGCGCCCCGGCAGCAGCGCGAGCACGGCGTCGGGCTCGGGAAATCCGCAGAGATAGTGGAAGTCGCTGTCCTGCCGGTACGGATACGGCGCATCGTTGTTGCGGATGCGTTCCGGCGCTGCCGGCACGATGACGATGGCGTCGTCGCCAGCCAGGCGCATGAGCTGGCGGCGGCGGCGCGCATATTCGCGGGCGGCGATCAAGGCAGGATCCGCTTCAGTGCAGGCTACGGCCGGCTTCGGCGGTCTTCGCCGGTAGCGGCGCCAGTTCCGAGTGCAGCAGCAGCACGCCGACGCGGATGAATTCGAGCACTTCCACCAGCGCCGATTCGTCTTCCTCGGCATCGTCGTATTCGAATTGCGAGGCGGCGATGGCACCGAAATCGCGCAGGATTTCCGCACCGTCGTCGGACAGTGCGCTGCCCGCGTTCGCGCCGGAAAGGCCGAGGCCGCCGAGAAAGCCGCGGCACCATTGCACCAGCGCATCGGCGCGTTCGATCAGCGGTTCGCCATCGCCTGGCAGCAGCGGCTCGAAGCTGAAGCCGGGATCGTCGAGCTGGGCGCGGCAATCGCGGAACAGGCGGTCGAGCAGCTCCATGCGCGCATGCGTTTCCACGCTCTGATCCGTTTCTATCTCCAGCCGCTGCAGCCAGTTGCGTGGCGAGGCGACGCCTCCGCCGCAAAGAAACCCGGTCAGGGAACCGTGCAGATCGCTCGCGGCCACGCCGAATTCGAGCTCATGCAGGACCATGCCGAGTTCGGCATGGGAGATGGCGATGCTGTTCATGGCGAATCCGAACGCAGACACGGTTGCGCGATTGTACCCGCCACCGGCGCGACAGCGTCGAGCCTGGCACGCCTGTTGCGACGCGCTGCTGATTCATGGTGGGCGAAATCGTGGGCTAGTTACAGTGGGGGCTTGCGCCTACACTGCCCGCGCGGCAGTCAAGGGGAGGGCGGGCTGCGTGACACTCTGGCAATACCTCGGGGGAGGGCGAAACGCTACCGCACGCGCATGCCTGCTGGCAGGACTGCTGCTGTGCTGCGTCGGCGCGCAGGCCGCGCTACGCACGTTCTATTTCGACAATCTCGGCAGCGAACAGGGTCTGCAGCAGAACACCATCAGCGCGCTGATGCAGGATCGCACCGGCTTTGTCTGGATCGCGACCCAGGGTGGTCTGCATCGCTATGACGGCTACGCTTTTCGGGTTTTCGAACAGGACCCGGAGCGCAGCGACAGCCTTCCCGACAGTTTCGTCACGGCGATCGCCGAGGATCCGCAGGGCCGCATCTGGGTCGGCACCAACGCGAAAGGACTGGCCAGCCTTGATCCGCGTACCGGCACCGTACACCCCCCTCCGCCCGGCAGCCGTGCGACCACGCCGCGCGGCAACAGCATCAGCGCGCTGCAGGCGGACTCGCCCGCAGCGATCTGGGTGGGCTCACGCGAAGGCGTCGACCTGATCGATACCGAACGCGGCACGCGCCAGTCGCTGTTCCGCTTCGATCCCGGCGACCCGCTGCCGCTGCGGCCGCAGCGCCGCTTCGTCGACGCGCCCGACGGCACGCTCTACGCGCCGACCAGCCAGGGCCTGCTCAAGATCGACCGCAAGGCGGTGAAAGCGACGCGCCTGCCGGCACCGGCGCTGCGCCGCACACTTTCGGCGCTGGTCAGCCGCGACGGTACGCTGTATGCGGGCACGCCGGTCGGACTGCTGCGGGTCAGCGCGGACGGCACCCGCACCGAGCAGGTGTGGCCGGCGGTCGACGCCGAGCCGGCCAATGTGTCGGACGTGGTCGAAGACGCCAGCGGCAAGTTCTGGCTCGCCGTACGCGGCGACGGTGTCGTGCGCCTCGATCCGCGTACGGGTGCGGCCGAATGGCTGCACCATCAGCGCGACCTGCCCGGTTCGCTGCCCGAAGAGTTCATCACCACGCTGATGATCGACCGTTCCGGCCTGCTCTGGCTCGGCGGCGAGACCCGCGGCGTCGCGACGACACGGCCCACCAGCGAAACCTTCAGCTGGCTGGTCGAACTGGAATCGCCACGCGACCGCGTCACGCGCAACATGGTCAGCAGCCTCTGGGCAAACGACCGGCGATACCTGTGGATCGGCACCGAAGGCGACGGACTCAAACGATACGACCGCGAGCGCGACCAGTTCGAGAACACCAGCGAACCCATCGGCCGCGCGCTGGGCCTGGCCGTGTCGCCGCAGGAACTGTGCGTCTACGACATCGTCGGCGGCACCGAGCACCGCATCTGGCTGGCGACCAGCCACGGCGTGTTCGACTACGACACGCAGCAGCGCCGCGCCAGCCTGGCCGACGTCCCCGCGCTCGGCGGCGCGACCGCGATCGCCAGCGGTGACCAGGAGGCGCGCAGCCTGACGCGAGGCCGCGATGGCAGCCTGTGGATCGGCACGCGCACCAAGGGGCTGCTGCGCTACCGCGACGGTGCGGTGGTGCAGAGCTGGCGGCATGACGACGCGGATCCGGAAAGCCTGCCGCACAGCATGGTGCTGGCGCTGCGCGAGGACAGTCAGGGTCGCCTGTGGGTCGGTACGCTGGACGGACTTGCCCTGCTCGATCCGGCCAGCGGGCGCCTGCGCCGGCTCGGCACGGCCGGCGGCGCGCATGGGCCACAGACCGGCAACCTCGTGCGCGACATCCTCGAAAGCCGCGACGGCAGGATCTGGATCGGTACGCACAGCGGCCTACTGCGCCTGGAACAGCTGACCGACAGCGCTGCGCGCTTCGCGCGTGTGTCGACCCAGGAAGGACTGGCCAGCAACACCGTCTACGGACTGCTCGAGGATCAGGCGGGCGCGCTGTGGCTGTCGACCAACCGCGGCATCTCGCGCTACGAGCCGGCCACGCGCGCCGTGCGCAATTTCTCGCTCAAGGACGGGCTGCAGGCCTACGAGTTCAACGGCGGGGCGGCCTTCGCGCTGGGTCCGAACGAACTGCTGTTCGGCGGCGTCAACGGCACCAACCTGATCCGACCCGAAAGCCTCGCGCGCGAGCACTACGACGCACCGGTCGTGCTCACCGCGCTGACCGTCGGCGGCGTGCGCGAGCCTCTGGCCGGGCCACTGACGCGGCGCGACATCGCCCAGGCCGAGCGCCTGCTGCGCTTCGAGTTCGCCGCGCTCGACTACACCGCGCCGGAAACCAATCGCTTCGCCTGGAAGCTGGACGGCTTCGATGACGACTGGATCGACGGAGGCACACGCCACGAGGTGACCTATACGAATCTCGACCCGGGCCAGTACACCTTCCGCGTGCGCAACGCCGCGAGCGATCCGGACACCGCGCGCAGCAGCAGCTTCGCGTTCGACATCGTGCCGCCCTGGTGGGCATCGACGTGGATGAAGCTCGCCTACGCGAGCCTGGCCAGCCTCATCGTGCTTGCGATCTGGCGCGAGCGGCGCAGCCAGCGAGCCGAAGAACAGCGCCACCAGAACGAACTGCGCATGCGCGAGGACCGCCTGCGTCTGGCGCTCTGGGGTTCCGGCGACGAATTCTGGGACTACGACATGCGCGAGGGACGCATCTACCGATTCGGCTCCGACCAGCTACTCGGCAGCTCGCCCGAAGAAAGCCTGAGCGCCGGGGACTGGCGCAATTTCGCCGTACACCCGGACGACCTGGCGCGCGTCGACCGCATCATGGCCGACCATGTCGCCGGAGTTACCGACCATTTCGAATCCGAACACCGCGTCGCACATGCGCAAGGCGGCTGGATCTGGGTGCTGTCGCGCGGCAAGATCGTCGAGCGCGAGAACGATGGCCAGCCGGCTCGCATCAGCGGCACGGCGCGCAACGTCACCGAGAGCCGCCTGGCCGAACGCGAGCGCCGCATCGCCGCGGAAGTCATCCGCAATATGACCGAAGCGGTCACCGTGACGGACCTCGATTACCGCTTCACCTCGGTCAACCTCGCCTTCACGCGCATGACCGGCTACCGCGAGGACGAAGTCCTGGGGCACAACGCGGCGCTGCTGAACTCACCGCAGCATGCACCCGAAGTCTACGAACAGATGCGCGAGACGCTGAGCCAGACCGGCCACTGGCGCGGCGAGCTGTTGCAGCGGCGCAAGGACGGCGAGGAATTCCTGAGCTGGCTGGAACTGGCCGAAGTGCGCGACGCCCAGGGTACGCGCACGCATTTCGTCGGCGTGCTCTCCGACATCACCGACCGCAAGCGCGCCGAGCAGGAACTACGCTACCTCGCGAACTACGACACCCTGACCGGACTGCCCAACCGCACGCTGCTCGGCGAGCGCCTCGGCCACGCCATCATGCGCGCGCGCCGTAACGGCCGCCGCGTATCGGTGCTGTTCCTCGACCTTGACCGCTTCAAGCACGTCAACGATTCGATGGGTCACGCGGCCGGCGACCGCATGCTCAAGGCAGCCGGTTCGCGCCTGCGCGCGCATGTGCGCGACAGCGACACGGTGGCGCGCCTCGGCGGCGACGAATTCACGGTCGTGCTCGAAGACGTGCACGACGGCGCCGAAGCCGAGCACATCGCGCAGAAACTGCTGCAGGCCTTTGGCGAGCCGCTGGAACTCGACGCGGGCCAGGAAGTGGTGATCTCGCCATCGATCGGCATCAGCCTGTATCCGGATCACGCCCAGGTGCCGACGGATCTGCTCAAGTACGCCGACACCGCGATGTACCAGGCCAAGGAGAGCGGCCGCAACACGTATAAAATGTATACTTCCGAGATGGACTCGGCTGCGCGCCGTCGCGCCACGATGGTCGGTGCGCTGCGCAAAGCGATGGAGCGCGGCGAGTTCCGCCTCGTGTTCCAGCCCAAGCTCTCGCTGACCGAGGGCCGCATCGTCGGCGTCGAGGCGCTGCTGCGCTGGCACAGCGAAGATCTCGGCGAGATTTCGCCGGCGTTGTTCATTCCGCTGGCCGAGGAAGCGGGCCTCATCATCGACATCGGCGAGTTCGTGCTCAGCCGCGCCTGCGCCACGCTCGCACGCTGGCGCGAGCAAGGCATCGACGATGTGGTGATGGCGGTGAACGTGTCGGTGCTGCAGCTGCTGCGCGGCGAGCTGACGCGGCGCCTGTGCGAGATCCTGGCCGAGCATTCGATCGCGCCGCAACAGATAGAACTCGAACTGACCGAAAGCACGATCATGAACAACGCCGAGCAGTCGGTGCGTACGCTCAACGACCTCAAGGGCATCGGCGTGTCGCTCGCGATCGACGATTTCGGCACGGGCTATTCGTCGCTGTCCTACCTCAAGCGCCTGCCGATCGACACGCTGAAGATCGACAAGGAGTTCGTCGGCGACATCACCTCCGACCCGGACGACGAAGCGATCACCGCCACGATCATCACGATGGCGCATTCGCTGGGCCTGAACGTGATCGCCGAAGGCGTGGAGACCCGCGAACAGCTGGAGTACCTCCGCGAACAGGGTTGCGACGAGATCCAGGGCAACTGGCTGTCGCTGCCGCTGTCGGCCGAACGCTGCCTGGAATTCCTCAAGTCGCGACGCGGTGCGCCCGCGGTCCTGTGACCACCGGCACGGGCTCGCCGCCGCGCCGTTGCGGTGCCCTGCCCCTCTGCTATATTCCGGACCATGTCCGCGGCCCAGAACACGCTTGCCGACCTCACCGAGGTCAGCGCCCGCATCGATCGTCTGGTCGAGCTGTGCCAACGCCTGTCCGAGGAGAACCGCAGCCTGCGCCAGAGCCAGGAACAGCTGGCCAACGAGCGCGCCCTGCTGCTGCAGAAGAACGAACAGGCGCGCACGCGCGTGGAGGCGATGATCGCGCGACTCAAGTCGCTCGAGCAGAACGCGTGAACCGGGAGCACACCGATGACGATGTGAAGTCGCTCTTGTGACTTCCACTCGTCATAGGCCCGCCTGGCAAGCGTCTGACACTCCTTGATTCGAACAGGCATTGACCGATCCCCGCTTTTCAAAGGTTCACCGCCCTGCCATGAGCACACCCGCACCGGTTTCCGTGAGCATCCTCGACCGCGAATTCCTGGTTGCGTGCACCGACGAGGAGCGCCCTGGGCTCGTCGCCGCCGCGGCCTATCTCGACGGCAAGATGCGTGAAGTCAAGAGCGCTGCGCGCGCGAGCGGTCTTGACCGCATCGCCGTACTGGCCGCGCTGAACATCACGCACGAGCTCATCGCCGCGCGTCAGCAAGGCAGCCATCAGGCCGATTCCGTGGCACAGCACGTGCAGGCGCTGAAACATAAGCTTGAAGGTGTGCTCAGTGCATCGGTAAAATAGGCGCGTCGTTCTCTGCCGTGTGCGACAGCACACCTAACATTTGCCTTGTTCCTATCGACCACCCCGGGGTTGCAGTGCTGAGGTCGGTGTGCATGTCCGCCATGTGCGGAAAGCCTGAGATCTCGCGAGCTGTCCCACCTATAAACGGGGTTCAAGGTCGTTTTGTGTGCATCGGCACGGCGGAGGGCGTCTTTCGGTTGGGGCGATACAAGCTGTAAGGGTGACGTTCTGTTGCTCAGCACCAGGAAAGTTCTGAACAAGTCCTGGAACTATCGCTCTTCTAATCAGCACCAGATTTCCACAGCCCCGCCAAACGCCTCCTACGCAGGCATTTGGCCGGTCCGGCCCGTCGGGCGTTCAGAGTGACTAGAACCTGCGGTTCTGAGCGATCACTCTTCGCCCGGCCCGTTGGGCGTTCAGAGTGATCAGAACCGGTGGTTCTGAGCGATCAC